>DASTGW010000270.1:0-2702 GCA_035718705.1 Terriglobales bacterium
AGCACCTGCTTCCAGGTCTTGCCCGCATCTTCCGAAAGGAAAATGCCCCCGCCATCGCCGTGCAGTCCTGTCGCACGTGCCCATGCAGCAAGATACAGGCGATTGGGGTCTTTCGGATCTACGGCGATTCCGTTGGGAGCATTCGATCCTTGAGGAAGTGTCACCCGCTCCCAGTGTTCGGCGCCGTCCGTTGAACGATAGAGTGCCCCATCTCCGGCGTTGCCAATGCTGCCATCTTCTGAGCGACGCGCAAGTGCGACATAGAGAGTTCCGTTGGAAGCGCGGGCAAGTCTCCACGCAAACGGCTCCGATTGCGTGATTCCCTGGTTCTTCAGCTTCCAGGTCTTGCCATCGTCAGTGCTCTTGTAAACGCCGCGACCAAAGGCGGCAACATAGAGGGTGCGCGAATTGGCAGGGCTGGTTGGGTCGAGCAGAATGTGCGTGGGCGCCGTTTCTGCCATTCCCTCATTCGATTTCTGCCAGTTCTTGCCTCCGTCGTCGCTTCGACAAACCCCACCTTTGTAATTGAGCACGGAGTTGTGGCGCCACATCTTCGGACGCGGCAGATCATGCGTCCCGCTGTTCACGCTCCACATGCGTCCGCGAACTTTCGGATCGAACACGATCCAGTAGGTCGTATTGAGCCAACGCTCGGGAACGCCCATGGTGGAACTCATCCACGAAGTGCCACCATCTTCACTACGGAAGAGTCCGATATCGGTGTAGGTGATGAACTGGCGTTTCTGGTCGAACGGATCGAAATGAATGCCGTAGCTGTTGGTAACGTCGAGTCCGGTGGTAGTCCAACCGGCGCTGTCGACTTTCTTGGAATACTGGGCCGACCATGTATCGCCGCCATCCGTAGTCCGCATGGTGCGGCCGAGGTCGGTTCCGTAAGCGAGGTTCGGATCTTGATCGGCGACGGTCATGTTCAACGGATTCTCACCCCAGCCCGGACCGAAGCGTTCGGTGATCCATGCGTCACGGATGTTCTTCGCACCCGTCTCCGCTTCCTTCCAGACCAGCTTCCAGTCTTTTCCAGAATCGGTGGTCTTGGCGACTCCAATCCATGATTTGCCATCGAGCTTCAAGTGTTCGTAGGAAACGTAAGCGGTGTCGGGATGATGGAGGCTGGTGGCAATCGCGCGCACTTTTGCGCGGTCGCCGGGCAGAGTCGATTTCTGCCAAGTGGCGCCGCCATCTGTGGAGACGAACGCTCCTTCTTCGGATGTCATGTACATCGTCGGCTTGTTCGCAGACGAAAAACCGACAGACACATCGCTCGCCTTCGCCGGAAGCTGGAGGCTGTTCACCTTATCGCCCGTGACCACCAGCGTCGCGCTGTCGGTAGTCATATATAAGGTACGAGCGGCTGGCTCGGAATTTGGATCGATCCACACGTGTTTCGGCCGTGAGGCCAGGTCTGCCTGCTTCTGCCAAGTCGCGCCCTGATCTCGAGAGACAAACAGCGCTGCCTTGTCTTTCTCTGGTCCGGCGACTACATAAAGGATCTTCGAATCAGCCGGATCGATGGCCAGCGCCGAAATATTGCCGAGGGGATCGGGTTCGGCCACGATCGTCTCGTCCGAATGATCGGAGTTCATCTTTACGCCTTTTACTGAACCCGGATTCGGATACACCAGATTCCAATGCTCACCACCATCGGTGCTCCGCCACAGTCCGGTGGCATGCGCATACATCGTCTTTGGATCTTTTGGATCGAACGCAAAGAAATCTGTCACTCCGCGCAGGTTGAACATGCGCCACGACTTTCCGCCGTCGTGCGTGATGTAGGAGCCGGTCATGTCGCAGGCGACAAGAACCGTGTTGGTGTCGTGCGGGCTAACGGTGGGGTGAAACATGGCACCGCCGCCGCCTGGACCGATAATGCGGAAGTCACCGGGACGCTCAGCTGCGGATGATAGAGAGAAGGAAATCGCGATAACGACAAAGAGAAGTAGCGCGCGCTTCATCAATCCTGCCTCGAGTATTCAGGAGAAGTGATACGGCCATTCTACGAGCAAGAAACCGGGAGCGACCGACTGCTGGTTGGTTGACCAGCAGTCGATGCTCCCGAAGCGAAGGGGCTTGCTAGAAAGTAATTCGGAGACGCAGCCTGACGGTGCGGCGGCTGTCCACGCCTTCCTGCGTGAAGGTGTTGATCAGGCGGCCGAAGTCAGGGTTCGCAGTAACATCGTTCAGAATTGGCTTCAGAGTTGCCGGATCAACCTTCACCGTGAAGTCGCCCAGCAGCGCGAAGGGACCGCCACCGCCACCGTAGTCACTGTTGGGAGAGAATAGGCGGTGATTGAACAGGTTATTCACATCGGCGCCAAAGGATGCAACCCAACGCTCGCCGATATGAAAATCTTTGTGAACGCCGAGGTTTAGCCCCCAACTTCCCGGACCACTCAACATGTTGCGCTTGGCAACATTGGGATTATCGAAGACGTCCGCGCCGAAGGACGGCAGCGCGAAGGCGTTTGGATCCCAGATTTGATCGCCGTTACGCTTGTTAACATTTCCGGTGACGATTGGCCTAAACGACGGTTCGGAGTTGAAGTCTCCATTGGCGTCGATAGAGGTGACCCCCAGATTGCCGGGCGTCAATGGGAAGCAGTTGTCGCAAATCCAGAACGGGGTAAATCTGGTTCCGGTTTTGGCGAACATATTGAAGCTCGTCTGCCACCCTCCTAGAATTC
>DASTGW010000271.1:0-4188 GCA_035718705.1 Terriglobales bacterium
GACCTTGGGTACAACATTCTCGCCGTCAACCACGATGGATGCGTTCCTTGGCGCCCGCAGCGCAACGTGCAACACGGCTCGGTTCTCGGTGATATTGATCTTGTCGCCGCGAAACATGGCGTCAATTTTGCTTTTCAAGCCGGACTCTTCCGCCAGTTGCAGAAGCAGTTTCACGGTCTCGTCGGTGATCCTGTTCTTTGAGTAGTCCAGAAAAAGATCTTCGGCTTGGACGGTGAAACGCTCACCCCGTTTGGGATCGGAAGCGAACAGATCGCGCAGATGCAGCTTCCGCACTAGTTTGTAGTGCGCTTCCAAAGCCTTCCATGCTTCTCGTTCGATAAGTTGCTGGGACCTGGGCGTCGCTGCCGTAGCCATCGTGAACTCTCCTTAAAAACGCGTTCAACATGCTACAACAAACCAACGTATCCCTGTCCGGGGACCAGACGGATCGGGAGCGGGGTTATGCCGAATCAGCTTCGGGCAGCTTTTCCAAGGCGTCGGTGTACTCGTCGTATTTCTCTAACGCCTGCAGGTATTTCGGGTGCGAGGTGCCGGCGAGCAGAATCTGCCGCCACGGTTCGAACTCTTGCTCCGTCGTCCCGGGTCTCTTCTTCGGGACCATGGTCACAGGTTGAGCGGCGGCGGCGTCACTGTGATTTTCCGGCGCGGTGGTTGGCTGTTGCGGCGGTTGCTCTGGCTGTGGGTGCTCGACGAGATGAGCCATCGAAGACGGGAGAGCAATTGGGTTCGCAGCGAGCGAGCGATGATTGTCGATGGCGCGATAACCCAGTTGAAGTATCTGAACGAGAGCATAGGCCTTGGCAGGAGGAATCTCGTCATCAAGGATCGCCTGCGCGACCTGAGTGAGAGTGATCTGAAGCGATTCGACGGACTCCAAGGCAGACAGACGGATTTTGCGTTTGCCGCGAGGGGGCGGCGGCAGGTGGTGACGCGCGTGGTAGTAACAGAAGTGGAAGCCGTCCATGGCCGGACTGCCACAACGTGAGTTGTTGTCGCGGATGTGCTCACAAATAGGAACAATAGCTTGACTCATACATCCCCCGGGGGTACCTAGATTTTTAGAATCAACAGCTTAGGGGGATACTTTCGAGTAAAGTCCCGCGAATCAGAGACTTACAAGGAAAGTACCGGAAATCAATGGCTTCCAGCCAAATCGGTACGCGATGCAGAGATGCTTCGCTTCGCTCAGCATGACCTGACACCCGCTTTGGTCTCGGCGTGGAACGCGGACAAGAGTGTCCGCGCCACACAAGACTCCGCGCACCACACAAGTTTCCCCAAAGCAAAAGGGCGACCGCGTTGGCGATCGCCCTATTTCGACTCTATTTATAGGTTAGCAAAATGTGCCACAGGATCTGCCAAGTGCGGACAAACTTTATTTCGTTTGCTGTCATGCGTTTGCACGGGTCCGACCCATAACGGGGGGTTGACAGTGATTTTCCCGAAACGAAAGTATTTCCTTAAGCGCTCGATTATTTTTGTCCCAACTGATATTTCAACCTTTCCTGAGCAAGCCGGTATTCATACTGTGCCGAGGTGTTGCCGATCTCGGCTTGCGTACGCTGAAGTTCAGCTTGTGTGTACTCGACGATCGTGCCCAGACCCAACTTGTAGCGAGTTTCCGCAAGGTCTTGGGCAAGACTCGCCTGGTTGAGTAACTGACGGGTGACATCCAGGCGTTTGTAAGTACGAACGGAATCCAACCATGCGGTGCGCACGTCGCTTGAAATGCGATTGGCGAGGTCGCGCCGTCGCTGTTCAGCGGCCTGTGCACGCAGGTCGGCTTCTTTGGCTCTCGCACTGAAGAGAAAGCCGTTGAAGACGGGCACGCTGATGTTGGCCCCGACGGCACCATACCAGGGTTCAAGATGACCGTTGTCGAACGGAACTGATCCGACGGTCGCCAGCGCACTGATTGTGGGTCGCGAGAGATCGTGTTCGGCATTGCGAAACTTCGTTGCCGACTCGTACGCATACTGCAAGGCGTTCAGGTCAGGACGGGTCTGCAGGGCGGTGTGGATGAGATCGTCTACATTCGGCGAAGGCGGCTGCAAAGTGGCCGTGTCTTCGACGAGATTCAAGTTCTGAAGCGTGGGATAGCCGAGGATAGACGAAAGACTGGCCAACGCCGCGTTGTAGTTGTTCTGCGCTTCGAGTTGAAGCAACTGCGCCTGGGACAGATCGACGTTCGCGAACGACAGGTCGAGGTCAGACTTCAGTTTTGCGTTGGTGAGCGCCTGAATGCGATCGACCACCAACTGGCGCGACTTGATGGTTTCGTCGGCGACTTTCAGGAGGGCCGACGCCTGTAAGGCGTTGTAGAAAGCGGTGTCGGCTGCCAGTGAAATCTGCTGCGCGGTGGCGCGAGCATTTTCGTCTTCGGCCTGGGCGCGCAGTTTTGAACTGGCGACAAGGTTCGAGGTGCGGCCAAAGTCGGTGATTAATTGCGAAAGCGTGGTTCCGGCAGCGGCACGATCGTACAGAACAGGATTGTTCAGAGCGCCGGCACCGATACGACTTCCCTCCGTGGCATCGACGCCGGTGAAGTTGATACTTGCTGTTGGGAAGAACCCGGAGCGCGTCTCACGCGTTACCTGATGGGAAGCGAGTGCGTTCAGACGAGCCACGGTGATCTGCGGATTGTTTTTCAGCGCGAGGGCCTCGGCATCCGCAATCGTGAGGCGAAGCGGCGCGTTCGCGGCCGGTTGCGAAGCCGCAGGGGCAGGAGCGTTGTTTTGAGCAACGCTCCCTGTGGAGAGGGCGATCAAGAGCAGCGCGACTTTCTTCATGCCTGCGCGCCCTCCTGGGGAGGACCTTGTTCTTCGCGGCGATGTACCCATAGATAAGCCGCGGGGACGAGAAATACAGTAACAATCACCGAAACTGTGAGCCCGCCGATGATGGCACGCGCGAGCGGAGCATACTGCTCGCTGCCGGCCTCGAGAGCCAGCGCCATCGGGATCATGCCGAGGATGGTTGCCAAGGACGTCATCAGCACCGGACGCAGACGCATACGGCAGGCAGTGGCGACAGCTTCCTTGATCGCCATACCTTCCTTGCGCAGCGTGCGAGCAACGTCGACGATCAAGATGCTGTTCGAAACGACGATGCCGGTCATCATGATCACGCCCATCAGGGACATGACGTTCAACGATGTGTGCGTCACGAGCAGAAAGATGAGCACGCCGGTGATGCCAGGCGGCACCGCCAGAAGAATGATTAAGGGATCCACGAACGACGCGAACTGCGCCATCAGGATGAGGTACACGAGCACGATGGAGAGCAGCAGACCGATGCCGAAGCTCTTGAACGACTGTCGCATGCCCATGACCGATCCACGAACGACGACACGAACGTTGTCGGCGTGATGGGTGTTGGCGATGATCTTGTCGACCTTCGATGCGAGTCCGCCGAGGTCCTCGCCGGAAGGCGACACGTACACGTCGATCACGCGACGAAGCTGATAGTGATCGACCTCGGTGGGAGAGTCGATTGCTTCTACATCAGTGACCGCGCCGAGCTGAGTGGTGTCCAGTCCGTTGGGCGAGCGTAGCGGAATTTGCTTCAGATCGGCCATGGATTTGATCTGCGAATCCGGGTACTGCACCGTGAGCATGTAGTCGTTGCCGGATTTCGGATCGACCCAATAGCTGGGGGCGATCATCTGGTTGGAGTTCAACGCTGTGATGACGTTGTCCACGACTTCTCGTGATGAGAGCCCAAGGCGCGATGCCATCTCACGATTCACGTTCAAGCGCAGTGCCGGGTAATCGAGGTCCTGCGGGATCTGCACGTCGCTCACTCCTTGCAGAGTGCGCACCTGGTCGGCAATTTCGCTGGCCGTCTTGTAGGCCTCGTGAAGATGGTTGCTGCTGATCTGAATGTCGATCGGAGCAGGCAGGCCGAGGTTCACGACGGCGTCAACGAGACCTCCGGATTGAAAATAGGTGGAGAGTTCAGGAAGATCGTCGGCGAGTTTGCGGCGAACGCGATTCATGTACGAGTAGCTTCCGACCTTGTGGTCTTCCTTCAAGCTGACCTGGACCGTCGCCGTATGCTGGCCGGAGTTGCTGGTGTACATCGAGGAGAAGCCCGGCTGCACGCCGATGTTGGAGACGATCATGCCCAGGTCGCGCTGCGGGACGGTGGCGCGAATGTCGCTCTCGA
>DASTGW010000272.1:0-3476 GCA_035718705.1 Terriglobales bacterium
TCCTGGCTATTTTCTCCGGCCATCGCGTTCAACACACCTTGTGCGATATCTGGGGGAAACCAGAGCTCACCGCTCGCGACGGAACGTACGGCGGAAAAGAGTTTTACGGGATCGTCGGCTTTTAGGACCAAACCCCGGGCGCCGAGACGTACCACCTGGAGATAGTCCATCTGGCTCTCGGAGCCGGTCAGGACGACGGAGGCGACGCGGCTTCCCTCGCGGTCTAAAGTTCGGAGAACTTCGAAGCCGTTACTTTCCGGCATGAACAAGTCGAGCAGCAGAACGTGAGGGTGATGTTCCTGCACGAGGCGCAAGGCTTCGTTCCCGTTCGTCGCTTTGCCGATTACCTTCATGTCGGGCTGTGTCTCTAGTAACGTTGCCAGAGACTCCCTGAGCACGGCATGATCGTCTGCGATCACGATTTCGATTGTCTTGTCATCCATAGTGCATGGCCCTGTCGTACCTGCTTTGGGCTTAAACGCAGGTACTAGATAGGATGGCGGGTTAAGGCCTGGGGTTTCAGGGCAACTGATAGAAATCGTAGGGCAATCCGGTAAGTTTTTCCCCCAGTTAGGACGCGCGTTGACGGTAGATGAGGAACTCAAGCAGCTCGAGGACAACATCCGGAAGCTGAAAATTGAGTACGACATCTTCTTCGGCGGAGGCTCAAAGCGACCTCCGACGGACTTGGATTGGCGTGTCCAATCGACTCTCAAGAAGTTCAGCGACTCCCAACGGCTGACTTTTGCCCAGCGTTTCAAGTTCAACACCATCCAGCAGAAGTACGCGATCTATAGCGATCTGTGGCGGAAGAAGGTCAGTATTAAAGAAGAGGGGTTCCGCCGCCCGGCAGATGCCATCCTGTCGATCCAGGGTATCCGCTCCGAGGAGCCGGTCCCGAAGAAACAGCCGCAGTCGGTGAAGGAAGGCTTTGAACCGTTAAAGGTGAGGATCGGCGATCCCAACGCGGAGATCACAACAGTTCGCACACTATTCGATGCACTCACCAATGCGCGGCAGCATGCCTCGGACCAATCATCGGGTCCGGCTACGTTCGATTCCTTTGCCTCGTTCGTACGTAAGAAGACCACCGAGATCCGGTCGCATTACAAGTGCGAGCATGTCGAATACGAAGTGGAACTCGCGTCCGGCAAAGTCAAGCTGAAGGCGCGGCCGAAGACGTAACCGGTAGCAGCCAGCAACCAGCGCCAGGCTAATCTACTCACTTCTAAAACTCCCGCACTCAAACTACAAGTGTCATGACGAGCGAAGTGAGGCATCTTCTTTTCTGCCGCTCGGCACTCTGCTTAGCGCGGGGACGAAGCAGATCCCTCGTCGGACTTACGTCCTACTCGTGATGACAAGGGCTATCACAGAAAGCTGCTTATTGCGGCTGCTATCATTTCCGAATGAGCAGGATTCAGCGCGCCATTCTTAGTGTCACGGACAAAACCGGGATCGTGGATTTCGCACGGCAACTGCATGAACTCGGGGTGGAACTCATCTCGACAGGCGGGACGGCGAAGATGATTCGCGAGGCGAAAGTCCCGGTGAAGGACATCTCGGAGCTCACGAATTTTCCGGAGATGCTGGATGGCCGCGTGAAGACGCTGCATCCCAAGGTGCATGGCGGAATCCTGCACCGGCGCAAGGATCCGGCGCATGTGGCGACGGTGAAGGAGCATGGCATCGCGCCCATCGATATGGTGGTGGTGAACCTCTATGCGTTCGAGCAGACGGCATCGAAGCCGGGCGTGCATTTCGAGGAGTTGATCGAGAACATCGATATTGGCGGGCCTTCGATGATCCGGTCAGCGGCGAAGAACTTCGAGGATGTGGCGATCGTCACGTCGCCGTGGAGCTATCCGGAGATCATCCAGGAGATGAAGCAGTCGGGCGGCGGACTTTCACGGGAGACGAAGTGGAAACTGGCGAAGCAGGCGTTCGCGATGACCGCGGCGTATGACTCGGCGATTGCTTCGACGCTGGAGCGAGTAGACGAGAACTTCCTGTTGGGCGAGGCTACCGGTTTTCCGCAGACGCTGCGGCTGACATATCGTAAAACGATAGATTTGCGATACGGGGAGAACCCGCACCAGAAGGCGGCTTTGTACGTCGACAACTCCGGGCTCGGCATCGCCAATGGACGGCAGTTGCAGGGAAAGGAACTCTCCTTCAACAACATCGTGGACCTGGAGGCGTGCTGGGAACTGGCGCAGGAGTTCCCCAAGCCGGCAGTCGCGATCATCAAGCACACGAACCCGGCGGGGGCGGCGACGGGCGAGACGCTGGCCGAGGCCTACCTGAAAGCGCTTGAGTGCGATCCGGTGTCGGCGTTTGGCGGGGTGATCGGAGTGAACCAGCCAATCGATGGCGACGCGGCGACGGAGATGGCCAAGCTTTTCGTGGAGGCGATTGCTGCTCCTGGATTCGATCAGGCCGCTCGCGAGATCTTTGCCGCAAAGAAGAACCTGCGGCTGCTCGAGGTTACCCGTTCCGCTCCGGCCATGGTGATGAAGGCCGTGTCCGGCGGATTGCTTTTGCAGGAGCCGGATACAAAGCTGATCGCGGAGAGCAATCTGCGGGTGGTAAGCGACCGTCAACCGACGCCGGAAGAGATGCGAGCGCTGGAGTTTGCCTGGATCGTCTGCAAGCATGTGAAGTCGAATGCCATCGTTTATGCGCGGGACGGGCAGACGGTGGGGGTCGGGGCCGGCCAGATGAGCCGGGTGGACTCGTGCCGGATCGGCGCGATGAAGGCCGTGCTGCCGCTGAAGGGCACAGTGGCGGCCTCGGATGCGTTCTTTCCTTTCCCAGACGGGGTGGAGGAAATCGCCCGCGTAGGCGCCACTGCGATCATCCAGCCAGGAGGATCGGTTCGGGATAATGAGGTGATCGAAGCAGCAAACCGGCTGGGTTTGGCGATGGTGCTGACGGGGATACGGCATTTCCGGCATTAGAACAGCAGCCAGCAGTCAGCGGCCAGCAAAGCCCGCAACGCGGTGCGCGCGATTTGATCCTTAGAATCAGTCGTTTACGAGGAGAGTTCCCGTAAAATCGTCTGGGTCAATAACTTACCTTTAAAATCGTCAAAATCAATAAGTTAGCTGGCGCTATTACTCCACACAGCGCGCTTGCTTACCCCTCTTAGCCAGCGCTAGTTCTCCAAAATTGAGTATTTCTGGATCTTTGGAATCAATGGTTTACGTGTCAATTTCTGTAAGATCTCATTTTTCAGCAACTTACATGTAAAATCTTTGAAATCAGAGACTTGGATTGGCGCTCCGGTTTTTCTATGTTCCAGCGCCTCCCCCCTTTTCCTCTATTCAGTTTTCAAAGATCGGCGAAAAAAGCTATGGCTCGAGCTTATAGATTCAGGATAGCTGATCTAAGGGCAGGACCTGCCAAGTCTATCGAAACTATATTCGTTTTATTTTCAATGGGTTAGTTGATTCCGAGGGTGTCGGGGCGCTTGA
>DASTGW010000273.1:0-2734 GCA_035718705.1 Terriglobales bacterium
CGTTGAAAGGACCCGCCGTTGCCGCTCTCACGGAATCTGTGAGCAGCTGTATCAACATTTCGTTGAGGTCTTGGACGGCGAACTTGGTGGTCATCCGTCGGCGCAACCGCCGCCGGAGGCAGCGTTGCGAAGGTCGGAATCGGAAGTTTTTTCGTCTCGATTCTCAACTGACGCACCATGCGAAGATACTCCCGTTCTTCGGCCTGTGAGAGAATGAGCAACGTCGAACCTTCTTTTTCCGCCCGACCGGTTCGGCCCGCCCGATGCACATAGGAATTCGGATTGGTCGGCAATTCGTAATGAATCACTTGCGCGACATCGGGAATATCCAGCCCTCGCGCGGCAACATCGGTGGCCACCAGTGAACGGATCCGACCTGCCCGAAAGGCACCAAGTGTCCGCTCCCGTTGCGCTTGGCTGTGATTCCCCGTTATCGCACCGACTGACGCTGGCTCTCCACCCAGCTTCGCGGCCAGCCTCCGGACTTTATACTTTTGATCGCAGAAGACCATCGAGCGCTCGCCGGCCTTCACAGTCTGTAGCAGCGTATGCACCAGTTGTGTGCGCGACTGCTCGGCTGGGACCACGTAATAGGCATGCGTGATTGAGGTCGGGCTGCTGATGCCCGGATCGACCGAAATCTTAACCGGATTTCGTTGCATAGTCTGCGCAAGTTGCTGAATCTCCGCTGAGAAGGTGGCAGAGAATAACAGCGTCTGCCGCTCCTTTGGCAACAATCCGAGGATGCGTTGAATGTCTCGCAGAAATCCGCGATCCAACATCTGATCCGCCTCGTCCATCACCAGCCACGTGACAGCGCCGAGGTGGAGATGTCCGGAGCCGGCCAAGTCGAGCAAGCGACCCGGCGTGCCGACCACCACCAGAGGCGGCCGACGCAACGCACGATAGTGGCGCTCGATCGGTGTCCCACCATACACAGCCAATGACGTGACCGACGGCGGCGCATACTTACGCAACTCCATATCGATCTGGAGCGCCAATTCTCTGGTCGGCGCTAAAATCAAAAATCGTGGGGTTTTCGAAAGTGAAGTTGCTTCAGTCGAAACCGCCGGCCGCAAGGCCCGCTCGATCATCGGAAGAAGAAACGCCAAGGTTTTTCCGCTTCCCGTCTTGGCCTGCGCCATTACATCCCGTCCGTCCAGCGCAGGCTTGATAGCCGCCTGTTGAATCGGTGTCGGCGCGGTAATCCCGGCCTGTTGCAGGCGCTGGGCAAGAAACGGGGGCAAACTCATCTCAGTAAACGATAACATAGCACTCCTTATGTGGATTAACTTCCTGGGACTGCAGATCGGTCGGTTAGACGACCGGGAAACGCATCTTGCGGATGGGCAATTCTAGGAAGGAATTTAGCGGGGCTGTCGACATGACAGCCCCGACGTAGTAATCGACGGCTCGCACTTAGCGCCGGCCGCCACCGAACCCGCCGCGGCCTCCGCCGCCACCAGCACGTGGTTCCTGCGGACGCGCTTCGTTGACAGTCAACGTGCGGCCGCCCAGTTGGGTACCGTTCAACGCGGTAATCGCCGCCTGAGCCTCCGAATCGCTGGACATTTCCACGAAGCCGAAGCCTCGGGATTGACCAGTGAACTTATCGGTGATGATTCGGGCTGACGCCACCGCACCATGCGCAGCGAACAGATCGCTCAGTTGCTGCTCGGTTGTGGAATACGGCAAACCCCCAACATAAATCTTCGAACCCATTGGGTTCCTCCTTTGAGAAATTGGTGTTGTCTTGGACTCGAGAAGAGGTGAGGAAGGAATGGGCCGAAGACGCAAACACGATGGCGACTCAGGTCTGGCTTCCGATCAGATCCCCGGGCAGAACCAAAACAACATCAGTACCAGGCCTTGTCACTCTCTACTGTATCGCCACCAGGCCTTTCGCGGTGATACACGGGTGGACTGTACCTCAAGACGGGTACAAATGCAAGCGAAGAGTCCGCATTCGACTCCGCTGTTTGAAATCTAATAAGCCGCCGGATTGGAGACAGGACGCTGCGAAAATAATGGTACCGCGTGCAAGCTGTCGAAATCCAAGGGAGATTGTCCAAAAACGAGCAGTCCAACTTGACCCAGTCCCAGTGTTTGGTCCTGAACGGACAGGATGAGCCGGCCGTCGAAAAACACTTCGATGACGTCCTTACTGATGATCGTATCGCGGTTGATGCGCAGCGAATGCCAATCCACCGGCTTGGGGGTAATCGCCGTTTCGCCGAGCACCGTCACCTGTTCGTCAAGCACACGAATGACCTCAAGTTTCTTTGCGGCGAGATCCACCACAGCGGCGTAAAAATGCTTCTCATCCTTCAACCCGATGACGATCCCACCACGCCCCACGCCTTTCTCTGCAGGGAAACGCAACCGAACCGTCACGTCCGGATACTCATACTGCAATTTATTTGCAACGAGCAGATGGTAGCAGGACCCTGTCTGGCAGGAAGACCCCGCCTTGAGAATATTGGGAGGAGAAGGGGCTCCCGCATCGGCACTGATCGTCCACACAGCGGCAGCGTCTCCCCCAACCACGAACTGGGAAAACTCCCCCAAACCCTCCTCAGGCTTCTGCTGGTCGAAAGTCCAGCGATGAAACAATCCGCCCAAGGCTTGTTGTTTGAAATTGGCTTGATTTTCCGCCTGACTTTCCGTCTGAATGGCTGACACGCGTTCCGTCTGTACAGTGCCCTGAACCAGCAACAGCGTGAACGCCAGAAGA
>DASTGW010000274.1:0-3145 GCA_035718705.1 Terriglobales bacterium
ACAGCGGACCGGCATTGGCGTTGCGGAGGTCGCCGACTGCATCCTCCGCGTCGCGCAGCGCCGCGAGTGCGCGCTCCGCGAACGGCAGCAGCACGCGGCCGGCCTGGCTCAGCACGAGTTCGCCCGCGCCGCGTTCGAACAAGGGCGTGCCGAGTTGCTGCTCGAGCAGGCCAATGCGGCGCGAGATCGCCGGCTGTGTGCGGTGGAGTTGCACGGCAGCTCTCGAGAAGCTGCGCTGCCGGCAGATGGTCACGAAGGTCGTGAGCAGTTCGCTGTCCATGGCTATGCAAAAATCTGATGAAGTGGAAAGAAAATACAAATTTGACGCATGCCGCGGCGGAAATCTAGCGTGCGGCCATCTGATTTTTCGATGAGGAGAGCAGCAGATGGCACGGCGCGACGAAATGGCGAAGGCGTTCATCGAGGTCTCCGGACGCCGCGGCTTCGGGGTGAAAGCCGATGACCTCATCGACCGCCTCATCGCTTCCGCGAAGAAAGAAGTGGACTCTCGTCACAAAGAGCTTCCCGAACTCGAGCGCATTGACATCGCGACCAAGATCGCCATCGGCGCGCTGCGCTTCTTCATGCTGAAGTTCACCAAGACATCCGTCATCGCCTTCGACTTCAAGGAGGCCCTCAGCTTCGAAGGCGAGACCGGACCCTACGCGCAGTACGCTGTCGTTCGCGCCACCAACATCTTCCGTAAAGCCGGAATCACTCCGGAATCGGTGCTTGAACCTGCCGACTACACGCAGTTCCTCGCCGACGAAACCGGCACCGAGATCTGGAGTCTCTGGCTCATCGCCTCACAAACCGATTCACTGATCGAACAGTGCATCACGACCACCGAGCCCGCATACCTCGCCAAACACGCGTTCCAACTCGCGCAGCAGTTCAACAACTTCTACCACCGCCACCACATCCTCAACGAACCCAACGAGCAGCGTAAGCGCTTCCTGCTGGCAACCGCAGCGGTCGTGCGGCGTGAATTAATCCGCGTCCTGGGAGTGATGGGGATCGAAGTGCCCCCGGTCATGTAAGCATGATTTCCAACGATTTCATCACTGGCGGTTACTATCTGTCGAAGAAGTTCAAGCGTCCTCCCGTCATCGCTCCAAAGTTGCCTGAGACCATGGTCACTCTCTCAGATTGTTTTACTGACCTTGGCCCAGGGCCGTGGCTACTTCGCGAATGGAACTCGGACGAAGAAGAGGTTGCTGAGCAGGCCTCTTTATTCGGAATCCCTCAGCATCTAGTCTTGCCTATGCTGGACTGGTGCACCGAGGAAAAATTCAATGTTCATCCGACCTCATTCCGTATAGCAGAAACGGCGATTGAGTTTTCCCGCCGGTTTGTGAGATCAAGCGATGTAGTGATCCTAGGTATTGGTCTCCATCGAAAGTTGATGAAGTCACTACGTTCCCAGCTTTCCAAAGATGTAAACTCGGGGTACGGCCTGATTGAACAGATAGAACGGGAAGAGTCCTTGTCGCCTTCGGGAACTGCACTTGGGTTCGAGCCGCTGGGTTATGAAGCTACAAAGTTTCATTCCTGGCTTTGCCATGACGCACCTGACGAGGTGGAATCGGCACTCGGCGTTGGCACAAATCAAAAAGGTTTCATTTCCGAACTGGAGAATGCTGTTCGAGTAACTGAGCATCTAGTTGCTACCGGAGCAGAGTCTGCCATGTGGGAACCGTGGCTCGTGGTGCAATACACATAATAGATAACTCACTTCCTCCGATACTCCGCATCGAACCCTATCTTCCACGTCTTCCCGTTATCTAACGAAATCTCGATCACCTGATGCACCTTTCCGCCCGCCAAGGGCGTCAACGTCGTCCGATCGAGATAGGTCCCTCCGCTCCGTTTCGCCAGTTCACCTTGAAAGCGAATGCCGCCATCGGGCAGTTCGAGGATGAGCGACTTCTCCTTCATCGGACCAGTGTCCGTCACCCACACTTGCTTCCAGTCCTTTTGTACCGGACGGTAGTAGAACAAACTTTTCCCCTCGAATCCTCCCGTGCTCTTCCAGTTCTCGATTACCGCGCAGCCATCCAAAACTTTTTCGACGAGGTCTGTGCCGGCTTTCTCCCATTCGCCCTTCTCGTTTTTCTCGAAGACGTCCCAATCGCCGACCCAGAAGTCGAGCTTATTGTAGGCCGCATCTTTCTTGCACGCATGCGGCTCTGGCATCTGCTGCTGAGTCCATGCGATCGACGTCAGAAACATAATGCACACTAGCGGTTTCATACGCGCACTAGACCGCAACACTCCGCCCAAGTCACCACTCACGGTACAGACAAACAAATCCCAGCTCTGAACTTCCTGAATCGTCCCACCAGCAGCCCGAATCCGAATACTTCGGAGGACGCCCATGCCCGCTCGCATCGACTATCCAAAACTCTCTGCCCCGATCTACCGCACACTGTTTCAACTGCAGACGGAGATCGAGAAGACCGGCCTCGATCCGAAGACGATCGATCTCATCAAGATTCGCGCCTCGCAGATCAACGGATGCGCCTTCTGCATCGACATGCACACCATCGACGCGCGCGCCCGAGGCGAATCCGAGCAACGCATTTATGCCTTGAACGCCTGGAGAGAAGGACCATTCTTCACCGACAAGGAACGTGCCGCACTCGAACTCACTGAGTCAGTCACGCGCATCTCTGAAACACATGTTCCTGACGAAATCTTCGAAGCCGTGAAGCAGCACTATACCGACCAGGAGATCGTGAACCTCACCTGGGCCATCATCGCCATCAACGCATGGAATCGTCTTGCCATCACTTTCCGCGCGGAACCTGGACACTACAAGGCACAGGCCCACGCCAAAGCCAGCTGACGAAAAAAGGGGAGGCGGCTGCCGCCTCCCCTCGAACATACCGTCTTGCGCTAATTACGACTGCAACTGATCGGCTTGCCCTGGCTTGCCGATCCAAGCACCGGTGCTTCATAGAGAGAGAATCCACCGGAAGTTCCCGAACCGTCGCGCACGGTTGGGCACGTGAACTGTACCGTCGTGCCGTCCTGGCCGACGATGGTGTTGGAAAGCGAATCGCGGTAGGGGCACGCTACTCCCGCGCCGAGTTGTGCGCTGACTTCACAAACGCGTAGCACCTTGGCTTGCTGATCGCTCGTG
>DASTGW010000275.1:0-6239 GCA_035718705.1 Terriglobales bacterium
TCTTCAGCCGAAAGTGCAACTTCAGGAAGAGATCGGGCAGACTTTCATTCGCCTTGGTTGCGTATGGCTTGTCTTCCGTCAGCCGCTCGCGTGCGCTGGCGGTCAAGCGGAACTGCACGCGCTCGGGATAAAAGTTGAACGGCTTGCCGGTGCCCGATACCAGGTGGTCGTGTTCGCCTTCTGTGACGCGCTGCAAGCCGATAAAATCCGGTTGTTCGGCGGAAGCCATGAGGTAGAAATCACTCTTCGCCGGTTCTAGACGGAAGCTCTCGATCCCCAAAGGGATGCGGCCGTTTATCGAAACTGGGACCTTACGGATCTCGGAGTACACCGAGGCTGTAAGCAGCCAAAGCAGCGAGACGAGCAGGATGGACTTTCGAAGCGTCACGGCCCCACCGAAGAATTGTGCGACAGAATAGCGCAAATTCAGGAACTCTGCGCGCCTTTAAGAATGGATGCAGGAGCGCAAAGAGAGTTGGCAAGTTGGGACGAAAAGTATGAGCAAGCGGCCAGAGTTTTCATAATCGTCAATCGCCAGGGCTTCGTTTACACTGATTGTGTAGCACCGATCTGGTCAAGGGAAGTGCGGTGAGAGTCCGCCACTGCCCCGCAACTGTAAGTGCCGAGGACGACCCACAGGCCACTGGAGCATTGCTCTGGGAAGGCGGTTCGCATCCGACGAAGCACGAGTCAGGAGACCTGCCAGATCTATCTTTGGCTGAGTTGGCTTCGATGGGAGAGCCGGCTGGCGTTCTCCGAACCTGCCCTGATCATCTTCCCGCTTGCCGGTATCGCTATTGAAGAAACCGATTACATTCGTTGCGCTCTGGTTGGCACTGGCTGGCTTTGTCCACGCTTCGCGTGTGGTGCAAGACGAGACGGGGCGCTCCGTGACCTTGCCGGATCGAGTCGAACGAATCGTTTGTCTGACACCAAGTGTGACCGACACGGTCTATGCATTGGGCGCCTCAGAGCAGATTGTCGGGATCAGCGACTTCACCATGTACCCCAAGCAGGCGGCCCGCGAGAAGCAGAGTGTCGGCGATATTCTTAAGCCATCGCTTGAGCGTATTTACGCGATGCATCCGGACGTGGTGATTGCGGTGTCGACGCTCAATAGTCCCGAAACATTCAGAGGCTTGGATCGGATCGGCGTAGCTTACTTCCTGGTGCATGGGCGCGGATTGGCAGGCGTTTACAGCTCAATCGAAAGCATTGGGCGGGCCATTGGGCGAGAGCACGAAGCGTCGGCATTGCTGCTGAAATTGAAGGCTCGCGAGCAGGCAGTGCGCGCGTCAGCCCGGAAGCGGAAACCGGTGTCAGTGTTCCTGGTGGTGCAACTTGATCCGTGTATTACGGCCGGCAAAGGTGCGTTTATTACCGAGTTGATCGAGGCGTCCGGAGCAAAATCTGTCACGGATGATCTTGCGCAGGACTGGCAGCGCGTGAGCCTGGAGGCGATCCTTCCGCGGCATCCGGCGTACATCATGCTCATGAAGACGGCGCCCATCGAGTTGAAGGACATGCAGTCTCGGGTTGGATGGAAATCGTTGGAAGCGGTGCAGCGGGGACGCATCATTCGAGCAGACGATCGATTGCAAAGTCCGAGTCCTGTGGCATTCGATGGATTGGAAGATTTGGCGCGCACCCTGGAGTCGTTGAAGTAATGGCCACCGCGGCAATGTCGATAAAAAGAAGGCCGAGCGCACTCGCGGCGCTGATCTTGTTGTCATGCGTGCTGGTGCTGGCGATTCTTGTTTCTACGAGTGTCGGTGCCGTCCATGTAAGCCTTGCTGAAGTTCTCCGCACATTGTTGCATCCCAAGGAAGCGACGGAATCGGGCGTGATCGTCTTCAGCCTTCGACTACCACGAGTGCTGGCGGCAGCGCTGGCTGGGGCCGGACTTGCCGCGACCGGCGTCCTCTTCCAGGGACTCTTTCGCAATCCGCTGGCGGATCCGTTTGTGCTCGGTGCGTCAGGCGGCGCGGCGCTGGGCGGAGCGATGGCTGTTTTTCTGTTTCCGACCGTATCATTTTTCGGCGTTGGTGCTTCGGCGTTGCTTGCGTTTGCCGGAGCCCTGCTAACGATGGTCGTTGTATGGACGCTCGCCGGCAGTCGTTCGCGCTCGACGATCGAGAACATGCTGCTGGCCGGCTTTGCGGTGGGAACAATGCTGAATGCCGGGACGTCGGCGTTCGAGCTGCGGCAGGAAGCAACGAACCCCGGGGCGCGCATTCTTGCCTCGTGGCTTTACGGGCAGATCGGCATTCCTCCGTGGATTCAACTGGCGGTTGCGATGACGTTGATGGTCGCGGGAATCGCGGTTGCCATGCCCTTGGCGCGCAGCCTGAATACCTTGGCACTGGGCGAAGAGTATGCGGCGCAACTGGGAGTAAAAGTCGGACGGGTGCGTGCAGAGGTGCTGATCATCGGATCGCTGCTGACGGCGCTCGCGGTATCTCTCGGGGGGCTAATTGGCTTCGTCGGCCTGCTGGTTCCACACTTCCTACGAATCGTGCTTGGGCCTGATCACTTCCGTCTGCTTCCGGTGGCAGCCGTCGGCGGAGCTGCTTTCCTGGTGATTGCTGACACAGTCGCCCGCACGTTGATCGCACCGACTGAACTGCCGGTGGGAATCCTTACGGCCTTCATCGGCGGACCTGCATTTCTGTATCTGTTGAATCGCCGGAAAGGAGCTGCGTGATGAGCGCGATCCTGGAGGCGCAGCGCATCGACTTCGCATACGGATCCCGAACGGTGTTCGAGAGGATGTCGTTCTCAGTGGAGCCGGGTTCGATGACCGCAGTGCTGGGCGCGAATGGAATGGGCAAAACCACGCTGCTGAACATGGTAGCGGGACTGCTGCGGCCCAGTAACGGTCGAGTGCTGGTGGATGGTCGCAGTGTGCTTGATTGGCCCAGGCGGGAACTCTCACGCTTCGTCGCGTTGGTGCCGCAGCACCTGGAGGTGCCGTTCTCCTTCCAAGTGGAGGAAATCGTGTCGCAGGGAAGAGTGCCTTACGCCGGAAGATTTGGAGGGCTTTCGCCGGAGGATCGGCGTCAGGTGGAAGAGGCGATGAGGGCGGTCGACGTCTTACGATTGCGTGATCGAGTGTATTCCGAGCTTTCCGGCGGCGAGAAGCAGAGGGTGAAGATCGCCATCGCCGTGGCACAACAGCCGAAGCTGATGCTGCTCGACGAGCCTACCCAGCACCTCGACATTGGACGCCAGGTTGAGATCGTACGCCTGCTGAGGAGTTTGAACGAACAGGGGATCACGATACTGGCTGCGATTCACGACCTGGCTATCGTGAAAGAGAACTTCCGAAAGTCGATTCTGCTGCTGGACAAAGCTTGTGTCATGGGGACGACGGTTGAGGTTATGCGACCGGAGTTGATTGAGCAGGCATTCGCGATTCCGCAAAGCGAACTGCCTGCTTTTGACGACATGGCTTTCACCACGCCGGAAAGCTCGCGGTTACAGCGCGATTGTCGCCGCAAACGCCCACGTAGCAAAACTTCGAAGTAAAGCGACCTGCCTCAGTAAGAAGTCATCTACAACGGCATGCCCGATACTGCCGAGTATCTTGCCCGAATACAGTCGTATTCTGACATTGAAAATTTCCTTGAACTGCAGGCGACTACTGCCGATGCGCTGCGTAACGTAACTGCGAACGCTTCGTCAGCGACATTGCAGAAGAGTCCGGCACCCGGAAAATGGTCGATCGTGGCCATCGTTGCGCATATGGCCGAGGACGAACTCGTAAGTTCGTGGCGCTACCGGCAGATGATCGAGAACAGCGGTTGTGCGCTCGCCGGGTTCGACCAGGACCTGTGGGCAAAGCTAGGCAGGTACGAAGCATGGGCCATTGATGATGCCTTGCAGATGTTCACATTGCTGCGCGAGGCCAACCTGCGCATGTTGAAGTCACTCTCAAAAGGAGATTGGGAACGGCACGGGATGCATGCGGAGCGCGGGAAGATCACGGTTCGTGATCTAGCGCGGCATATGGCTGGTCATGATCGCAACCACCTGGAGCAAATCCGCAAAATACTTGCTCAATCGCTATAATTCATCACACGCTTCAGGTGGCGCCGGTTGCATGGATAACGTCGAAAGCAAAGTCTGCGAAATTATTGCGCAGCAGAAACGAATTCCTCCAGAACGCGTCACGATCGATTCCAGCTTTGAAGAACTGGGACTCGACTCGCTCGACGCGGTAAACATCCTCTTCGAACTCGAAGGCGCATTCGACATCTCGATTCCGGACGAAAAAGCACGGCAGATCAAAAGTGTGCGCGAAATGGTGGACGGTGTGCGTTCGCTGATAGCGGCCAAGGAGTCTGCCTAGGTGCGGAGAGTCGTCATTACCGGCATGGGGATGATTTCCGCACTGGGTAATGATGTTTCAGACAACTGGGAAAAGCTGAGTAAAGGCGAGGGCGGAATTCGGCCTATCACGGCCGTCGATACCACTACTCTGAAATTCAAGAATGGCGCCGAGGTGCGCGATTTCGATCCGGAAAAGCATTTTTCAACCGGCCTCGATCTGCTCGATCGCTTTGCGCAATTTGCACTCGTTGCTGCACGGGAAGCAGTCGCCCAGTCCAAAATCGAATTCACCGAAGAACTTCAATGCCGTACGGCTGTCGTTACCGGATCTTCGATGGGCGGCCAAAGTACCCAGGACGCGGGCTTCGTCGAACTCTACCGCGTAGGCAAGGATCGCATGCGGCCAATGTCGATCCCACGAACCATGGCTAATGCCGGTGCGAGCCACATCTCGATGGCCTACGGCATTCGCGGTCCGGTGTTCACGATCTCAACAGCCTGTTCGTCTGCCAATCATGCGATCGGGCAGGCATTCTGGCTGGTGCGAAGCGGAGCCGTTGATGTCGCCATTACCGGCGGAAGCGAAGCACCTTTCAGCTATGGACTGCTCAAAGCCTGGGAAGCGATGCGGGTGATTTCTCCGGACACGTGCCGTCCGTTCTCGCGCGGGCGGCAGGGAATGATCCTGGGCGAAGGCGCAGGCATGTTGGCGATTGAATCGCTGGAGCACGCCCAGCGACGTGGCGCGGAGATCCTCGGTGAGATTGTGGGATTCGGCATGTCGTCCGATGCCGGGCACATCACCAAGCCTTCGGCGGAAGGGGCTGCGCTGGCCATAAACAACGCCCTCAACGATGCCCGAGTCAATCCGCAGCAGGTGAAATACATCAACGCGCACGGGACGGGCACGCCGGTGAATGATCCGATGGAAACGGTGGCGATCAAACTGGCGTTTGGCGAGCATGCGAAGGCAATCGCAGTGAGTTCCACGAAGTCCATGCACGGACATGCGCTCGGAGCGGCAGGGGCGCTGGAAGCAGTTGCGACGGTGCTTTCGCTGAAACATGGTGTCATCCCGCCCACGGCCAACTTCCTGGAACCGGACCCGGAATGCGATCTGAACGTTGTTTCTAATGTCGCCAAAGAGTTTGCGGGCGGCTACGCGATGTCGAACTCTTTCGCATTTGGCGGATTAAACGCCGTATTGGCATTTCGAGGATACGAGGCGTCGTGACGCCCTGCGTTCACAGGGGTTAAATAGTGTCATTGCGGTGAAGCGAAGAAAACCAGTATGCTTGCGGGCCAATACCGAGGAGCCCGGTGCCCCGCATTTCCGATGGAAGCATAACGATCCGTGACATCGCCAAGGACAGTGGTTTCTCCGCGAGCACCGTCTCCATCGTCCTGAACAATGCTCCCTTGGCTCGCTATATCGCGGCCGGCACGAAAACGCGCATCCAGCAAGCGGCCCGAAAACTTGGATACCGCCCGAACCAGCTCGCCCGTTCACTACGCAGCCAGCGGAACCACACCATCGGTCTCATGGTGTTCGACATCACCGACCCGTTTTGTACGCCTATCCTGAGAGGGGTTGAGACCACCCTATTTCAAAGCTCCTACGTTTCTCTGTTCGCGGACGCACATAATAACCGCGACCGCTTCGAACGTTACCTTGAGATGTTGCTGGAACGCCGGGTGGAAGGCCTGATCATCCTGGCCAACTGGTTGTTTGTGGATATCAACGTGGTCGAGCATCTCGAGAAGCGCAGCGTTCCCACGGTGCTCATTGGACGCAATCTGAAAATGGAGTCGGTCAGCTCCGTAATGGTCGACAACGAGGCCGGTGCTTACATGGCGTTGCAGCACCTTTATGCTCTCGGGCATCGCAAGATTGCCTTCATACGCGG
>DASTGW010000276.1:0-2665 GCA_035718705.1 Terriglobales bacterium
GACCCATTGTCCGCTCTCGCCGCTGTAAACCAGCTTTGCGTAATGCATGCTGAACAGGTACGAGACAACGATCAGCACGGCACTAAGCGCGGCGAGCAGGCGGCGTCCGCCGAACTTCGTGAGCAGCGGAATGGCGATATAGAACTGCTCTTCGACGGCGATGCTCCAGAGTGGATCGATGGATCCGGCGATCCAGCCGTGGCGCAGGATGTACCAGTTTCCGGCAAAGAACGTGAACGCGAGCCAGGCGCCGTGATCGTTGGTAGCAATGCCGGGCAGGTGTCGGCCGAGCAGGATCAGTCCCCAGAAGACGGCGAAGTAGAGCGGCCAGATGCGAAGAATGCGGCGGACGTAGAACGACTTGATGTGGATGTCGCCGGTCTGCTCACGCTCGCGCAGCAACAATTCCACGATCAGGAACGAACTCAGCAGGAAAAAAATCGGTACGCCGAACGCTCCGGCGGTGCAGATCGCGTAGGTGAGTGGCTGCGTCTTGGGGTCGGTGGGAACGTAGTCCATCCAATGAAACGCGAAGGTGCAGAGGAACGCGAAGAAGCGGAGCGCGTCGAGTTCCGGGCGGTAGAAGCGCGTGCTCCCCACGTCGCTGGTCATCGCACGTCCGTTGCGCATCCCGAGTTGGTGGACAGAGGTCATGATTGGTAAGTTGGTAATTTAGTAAGTTGGTAATTTAGGAAGTGCTCCCCACACAATCCGTTGTGGTGTTCTGTTTCGCATACCCAGCCGCTTTGGTATACCCCTCCCCCCCGGTAATACCCAAACACCTGATTCTTAACAGCTTAGTAGCTGGTAATTGATAACAAAGAACTTAGCACGAAAGCGGCCAGCAGCCAGCGGCCAGCAAAACCGGTGTTGTGCCACACCGAACTGCATTAAGTCATTTCGAAAATCATAGAGAACGGTTCGGTCTCCATGGGGATTGCAAAGAACCTCCTTGTTAGGAGCTATTCCGCCCTATTTTCAGGATAGCAATATCCGCGGGGTACTCCGCCAAATGCGGCAAAACTCGATTTGCTTTCGATTGATTGGGTTAGACGGAGAATACGACTGCGAGGGGATTGACATGACGGAACGACGCTCGCCGCGCCGAAGAGAGGAAACTTGCGGGAAGTTTGTGTCTGATTTGAGTGCAAATCCACAGATGACATTTGAGTCCTCAATGTGAAGTGCTTCATCTGAAACGTTGCTTCGGAAAGGATTCTGAGATGGCGAAGATGAAAGCGGTGCAGGTGCCGGCGGCTGGTGGCGATTTTCAGATCGTAGAGCGGGACATTCCACAACCCGGTCCCGGGCAAGTTCGAATCAAAGTGCTAGCGTGCGGCGTTTGTCATAGCGACGTTCTTACCAAAGAAGGTGGGTTTCCGGGAATTCAATATCCGCGCGTTCCCGGACATGAAGTGGCAGGCACGATTGACGAGGTCGGACCGGGAGTGACGGCGTGGAAGAAGGGCGAGCGCGTCGGCGTAGGTTGGCATGGCGGTCAAGACAACACGTGCCTGGAATGTCGCAGGGGCAATTTCATCAATTGCGTGAATGTGAAAGTTTGCGGCATCAGTTACGACGGCGGATACCAGGAATACATGGTCGCGCCAGTTGAAGCCGTGGCGCATATGCCGGAGAGTCTTGATCCGGCCGAAGCAGGTCCGCTGATGTGCGCGGGCATTACGACTTTCAATTCACTTCGCCATAGTGGCGCCGGGCCGAGCGATCTGGTGGCAGTGCAGGGTATTGGCGGATTGGGTCATCTGGGCATTCAGTTCGCGAATAAGTTTGGATACAGAGTGGCAGCGATTGGACGTGGAACAGAGAGTGCGGCGCTGGCGAAGAAACTCGGCGCGCATCACTTCATAGACAGCGTGGCTACGAAGCCTGCAGAGGAATTGCAGAAGCTTGGCGGAGCCAAAGCAATACTTGCCACCGCGCCGAGCGGGAAGTCGATGTCGGGGCTGATCGACGGGCTTGCGCCGAATGGAACGCTGCTGGTGGTTGGTGCGTCGAACGACCCGATCGAAGTTTCGCCAATTCAGTTGATCCTGGCGAAGAGACGGATTCAAGGCTGGCCTTCAGGGACGCCGACTGATTCGGAAGACACGTTGCGTTTTGCGGAGATGACAGGGGTGCGTCCGATGATCGAGAAGTATCCGCTGGCGAAAGCGGCAGAGGCTTACGACCGGATGTTGAGTGGGAAGGCGCAGTTCAGAGTGGTGCTGACGATGTAGAGATAGCAACTCTAGGCCTTTGCGAGTTCCAGACCGTCGAAGTTGGTGGCCGACGCGTATTCAATGTGCAATACGCGTCGGCTTTTCTCTGAGCGCGACTTAGACGAGGCGTGGACGAGCAGTGGTCGCATGAGAACGATGCCTCCTCGTCCGACGGAGCAGTCGATGGGAGCGATCTGCAACGACAATTCGTGGATGGCGTCGTCAGTGAGAACGCCGCGATCGTGTGTGCTGGGAAGAACGCGCAGGGGACCGTTGTCGGATGCCGAGTCGTCGAGGTGCATGCGGATCGCGAGGATCTTCTCTAGAGCATGAGCGGGCGCATGTGCGTAAGTGATGCCGTCTTTAACGGACCATGGCCCCCATCCGGGGACGTTAATTTTTTGTTGTAGTGGAAGTGCCGTGTCCTGGTGCCAGACGACGAGCCA
>DASTGW010000277.1:0-4275 GCA_035718705.1 Terriglobales bacterium
CTTCTCGAGCAGTGCATCGAGGCCCATACGCTCTTTGGCCGAAACAAAGATTGTGTCTTCGACGTTGAGCACGTTCTTGCGTTCTTCTTCCGGCATGAGGTCGATTTTGTTCAGCACATGCAGCCGCGGCTTGTCCTGCGCTTCGAGCTCTTTCAATACGATTTCGACCTGCGCGTCCTGCTCACAGCGCGATTCGCTGGTCGCATCCGAGACATGCAGCACGAGCGACGCTCTCTGGACCTCTTCGAGAGTCGCGCGGAACGCCGATACCAGCGTGTGCGGCAATTGCCGAATAAATCCGACGGTGTCAGACAGCAACACTTTCCGCTTCGACGGCAGCGTTACCGACCGGATCGTTGGATCGAGCGTGGCGAACATCTTCGACGACGCGTAAACATCAGACTTCGTCAGCGCATTGAACAGCGTGCTCTTGCCGGCGTTGGTGTAGCCGACCAGCGCTACGGTGGCCACGGGCACGGACTCGCGCCGTTGCCGCTGCTGGCCGCGGACTTTCCGCACGTTCTCCAGCTGCACTTCGACGTGACGGATGCGCCGGTTGATCTTGCGGCGATCGGTCTCAAGCTGCGTTTCACCCGGACCACGGGTGCCGATGCCGCCGCCGAGCTGCGACATCTCGATGCCTCGCCCGGCCAGTCGCGGCAGCAGGTACTTCAGCTGCGCAAGTTCCACCTGTAACTGACCTTCACGCGTTCGTGCGTGACGCGCGAAGATGTCGAGGATCAGTTGCGTGCGATCGATGATGCGCGACTTGATTTCGCGCTCGAGATTACGAAGCTGTGACGGTGTCAAATCGTGATCGACGATGACAACATCGGCGTTCACCATCGCTGAAGCGCCGGCGATCTCTTCGACTTTGCCTTTGCCGATAAGCGTTGCCGGCTCCGGGCGATCGCGTCGCTGCATCACTTCGCCGACGATCTGTGCCCCGGCACTGAGCGTGAGTTCGCGGAGTTCGGCAAGGGAATCGTCGGCGTTAAACGCTTTGCGGGTTTCGTCGGCGCTGAGATTTACGTCGGCAGCGGCACGAGCAGCGCGCGCATGAGCGAGCTTCGGCGCTCGCGTGGCAGGTTCACCTTCCGCGCTCTTGGCAGAACGCTGGCGGAAGTCCACGCCGACCAAAAAGGCACGTTCCGTGGGTGTCGCGGTGGCCGTGCCTTTTCGAGTCAGGTTTTCGAAATTCTTGTTACTGCGCAATCGGGAAAATTAACCTTCGGTACCCGAGGGCGTAGCAGTACTGCTAGCGGCGGCAGGTGCCGGAGCTGAAGACCGTGCCTCGCCCATCCCTGGGCGCGGTTCATGTGCGCCCCGAGGCATCACAACGGTCGAGATTGCGTGCTTGAAAATCAACTGTTCCTGGTTGTTGGTTTCCAGCACTACGGAGTACTTGTCGAAGGAACGAATTCGCCCGGTGAGCTTTACGCCGCTCATCAGGTAGATCGTGATGATCGATTTTTCTTTCCTTGCCGTGTTGAGAAACGAGTCCTGGATGTTTTGTGCCGGCTTGTTTTCCATCTTTGCCGATCTCCTCTCTTCCAGACCACTACCTAGCTCGCGGCCCATTCACCCCAGAAATCCGGGGAACAAACTTCTGGATCGCCAAGGCTACAGACACAAATCTGCCTCCTCGCGAGCGAGCTACGATACGATACGGCCTAAGTTGCGAACTTTCAACCGAAAGCGCAGATTTTGCCTTGATGTAGAATCCGACCTTCCCGTTGAGACACGCCTATGGTCTCCGCTGAGGACCCGCGAAAGGACGTTCGATGACCATTCCCGCCACGCTTGCCGCGATTCTTGATGCCCGCCTGATGCTGCCTTCCGACCATCAAGCCAACGTCCAAATCGTATTTCGCTTCGTGCACTTTGTGGCCGGTATCACCTGGGTTGGACTGCTGTACTTCTTTAACTTGGTGAACGTTCCTTTCCTAAAAGGGCTTGATTCCGGCACGAAAGGCAAGGTCTTCCCCGGCCTGATGTCCCGAGCCATGTGGTGGTTTCGCTGGTCGGCGGTATTGACGGTGCTGATGGGCTTCGGCTACTGGAACATGATCGTCGCTGCGGACGCCCGAAACGCTGGGGCCAAGGGCGGATTCGCCATCGGAACGTTCCTTCTCATCTGGACCGTAGCTGCCGTGCTCGAAGTCGGCATCTTCATGAGCCCGGCCGAGGCCTTGAAGAAGCCACCAGTTTTGGCGGTGTTGGTCGCCGTGATTGTGATCGTGGCTTCCTGGCTCTACGTTCATCTGAACTCACACGGATGGGAAAGCAATCGGTTGCTCTCGATCGGGATCGGCGGCGGCATGGGTTGGTTCATGATGTTCAACGTGTGGGGCATCATCTGGCGGGTACAAAAGAAGATGATCCGCTGGACGGAGGCGAGCGCCAGTTCCGGAGCCGCCATGCCTCCGGAAGCAGCCAAGCTTGCAAGAGCGGTGTTGTTGGCGTCGCGCGTTAATTTTGTTCTCTCGTTTCCGATGTTGTTCTTCATGGCCGCCGCCAGCCATTATCCGTTCCTGGTGCAGTAGTCATGCGATCGGCGCTGATCTGGGTACTCATTGGTTTGTTGGCGGTGAGTTGCGCGGCAGAAGAGTTGACCATCGCCGCGGCATCTGACCTGAACTTCGCCATGCAGGAGATCGCGAAGAAGTACCACGACGCCACCGGAAATACGCTAAGAGTTTCTTACGGGTCGTCAGGGAACTTCTTCGTTCAGATCCAGAACGGCGCACCCTTCGACCTGTTCTTCTCCGCCGACGTCAGTTATCCGCAGAAACTGGAGGCAGCTAAAGTTGCTGAGTCAGGCACGCTGCTCAAATACGCCGTCGGGAAGATCGTGTTGTGGATTCCGAACAGCTCGAAGTTGGATCTATCAAAGGGAATTCGAGTGCTGGCGGATCCGGCGGTGAAGAAGATCGCGATCGCCAATCCTGCGCACGCGCCATACGGCCGTGCCGCCGAAGCGGCCCTCAAGAAAGACGGCATCTACGACCAGGTGAAAGCCAAGTTCGTTCTCGGCGAGAATATCTCGCAGACAGCGCAGTTCGTCGACACCGGCAATGCCGATGTCGGCATCCTGGCTCTGTCGCTGGCACTCTCGCCAACCATGAAGTCACGCGGTCGTTACGTCGAGATTCCTGGCGACCTCTATCCTGCGATCGAGCAGGGTGCCGTCGTGATTAAGTCTTCTTCTCACAAAGACGCCGCGAAACAATTCCTGCAGCTCCTGAAGCGGCCCGAATACCAGGCCATCTTCAAGAGCTACGGGTTTTCTGCTTCAGCTAAACGCTAGCGCTACTGACATCCTTTGAAGTCAAGGCTGGATCCGGTCAGTTTTTGGCCGGCGATGATACCAGCGAAACTGGAAGCATTCTGCTGTGGCGAACAGTCGGGCGTGGTCGAGTTCGGCACAAAAGCCGAGCCTTGGATGTTCGTGAAATATCCCGTCTGACTGCTGAATTTCAGGCCGTTCGGGTCGTACACCGCATACACTGCCGGACTTGCCGGAATGGTTAATTGCGCCGCGGCGCAATCCGTTCCGGTGGAGCAACTCGGATCCGATCCAGTCGTCACCGAAGCCGGTGGTTGCTGGGGTAATGGAATGGTGAATTCGAAATCAAGGATAAGTTGCCGCATCACAAACACCACTGTGATGGGCGTTGGCTGCCCTGCAGCGTTTTGCGACGTGACTGGCTGGCCTACCGTGGCCGTAGTAACGCCAGTCGGAAGCGTGAGTGCTATTTTCCCCAGATTCGTTCCCGGGCCAATAATGGTTCCCGTGGAGGAGGGTCCTGCCATTCCTCCTACAACCACGGCGGGCATGTAGTAGTTATTTCCGCTGGCTGCGCTGATTGCGACCGCATATGCCTTGTTGGCGGCAACATTCTTGAAAGTGAAGTTGCCACTGGCATCTGCAGTAGTTTCCGCCACGGTCACGTAATCGCCAGGGGCGGGCGACTCCAGGTCGACGACCACAGTTCCTGCGATCGCTTTCCCGGTCTGACTGTCAACAATGGTGCCCGTGATATCGGTGCTGGCGGTCGTTCCGCCGCCGGCGGTTCCACCACCTGTACCGCCCGATCCTGTGCCGCCTGAACCGGTACCTCCTGATCCGCCACTCGTTCCGCCGGTCGTGGTTCCACCAGTTCCACCCGTGTTTGTGGCACCAGGAGTTGGATTGTTGTTGGACGTCGTTGTGCTTGACTTGTTGTTGCCTCCGCAACCCGAGAGGCCGAGGAAGACAGCCAATGACAGGAT
>DASTGW010000278.1:0-16289 GCA_035718705.1 Terriglobales bacterium
CCGAACGGTGGATTCGAAGAGCCGCAGGTGAACGTCGTGGTATTCCGCCAGAATACCGAAGGTCTCTACGCGGGAGTGGAGTGGACAAATCCTCCGGCGCAAGTTCGCGACGCGCTGGCCACGCATTCGAAGTTCAAGCCGTTCGCTTCAAGCAAGGGCGAGGATCTCGCCGTTTCAGTGAGAATCATCACGCGTGCTGCCGCCGAGGGCATCTGTCGCGCGGCGTTCGAGTACGCGAAGAAGTTCGGCTACAAGAATGTCACCATCTGCGAAAAGCCGAACGTGCTGCGCGAGACCAGCGGCCTGATGGAAGAGGTCGCGAAGCAGGTAGCGAAAGATTTTCCCGGAATTCCGCTGTGGTCCACCAATATCGACGCGCAGTGCATGTGGCTGACGAAGAATCCGGAAGACTACGGAGTAGTAGTCGCCTCAAACCTCTTCGGCGACGTCATCTCTGATGCCTTTGCCGGATTAATCGGCGGACTGGGCTTCGCGGCGTCGGGCAACATCGGCAAAGAAGTCGCTGTCTTTGAACCAACACATGGATCCGCTCCGAAGTATGCCGAGTTAAATCCGCCGATCGTGAATCCGATCGCCATGATCCTATCGGCGGCGATGATGCTCGACCACGTCGGCGAGACAGTGAAAGCTGACATGATTCGCAAAGCGATCGCCGCCGTCGTGGCCGAAGGCAAGGTCCGCACCTACGACATGATGCGAATCCCAGGCGGAGCGAAGTCCATTGCACAAGGCGCAGCGAGCACGGGGCAGATGACGGACGCGATTTTGGCCGCGCTGGAAAAAGTGCAGCAAAGAGAACTGGTCGCCACTGCAAGTCGTTAGTTCTTAGTAGTTAGTCACAGTCGGGCAGGTTTGTGGTGCTTTTTATGGGCGCAACTGCGGTAGAGGTTTCAAAGACGTTTTGTGCGGGACGGAGCGGCAAAGACGTTCGTTCCGATCTTGCGGCGTCGTTCACTCCGCGCACAACCGGCGGTATCGAGATTGAGTTGATCTCTCGCGTCGCCACGTATTACGGCGATTCCATTCGCGCGCAAGTCCGCGACGTGCTTGCGCAGATGGGAGTCGCCGACGCTCACGTGAAGATCGAAGATGAAGGCGCGTTGCCATTCGTAATCTCGGCCCGCGTGGAAGCGGCGGTGCGGCGTGCATGGCATGGCAAGGGCAAGCGCGTACTGCCGGAGCGCACAGCTCACTTGCCGTCGTCGCAGCGTGATCGACTGCGCAGGTCGCGGCTATATCTTCCAGGAGCGGAGCCGAAGTACTTCGTCAATGCAGCTATCTATCAACCGGATTCAATCATTCTCGACCTGGAAGATTCGGTGCACCCCTCGGAGAAGGATGCGTCACGAATTCTCGTCCGCAATGCGTTGCGCTGTGTCGATTTCGGTCAGTGCGAGCGCATGGTACGCATCAACCAGTTGCCGCTCGGAATCGCGGATCTCGAGGAAATCATTCCCGAGCATCCTGACCTCATCCTGATTCCGAAGACCGAAACACCGGAACAGGTGGTGGAAGTCGCTCGCAAGATCGGGGAGATCAAGCGGCAGAGTGCAATGTCCGGTCCGATCTGGCTGATGCCGATCCTGGAATCCGCCCTCGGAATCGAGAATGCCTACGCCATCGCCAAGGCAGACGAGAGCGTCGTGGCGCTAACGATCGGGTTAGAGGACTATACCGCCGACCTCGGAGTGGTGAAAACAGTCGAAGGCACAGAATCGCTGTATGCGCGCACCCGGCTGGTGAATGCTGCTAAAGCCGCGGGCATTCAGGCCATCGACTCCGTCTTTGGAGACGTTGCCGACATGGACGGACTTCGCGCCTGGGGTCAACGCTCTCGCGCCATGGGTTTCGAAGGCATGGGCTGCATTCATCCCGGACAGATTGCCGTCATCCATGAAGCTTTCGCTCCCTCTCAGCAGGAAATTGAGAAGGCGCAAAAGATCGTAGCCGCTTACGAAGAGGCAACGGCGAAAGGACTCGGCGTGGTGTCGCTTGGGTCGAAGATGATCGATGCACCGGTCGTCAACCGGGCGGTGAAACTGGTGGAACGCGCACGCGCCATGAAACTGATCTCTTAGAAGGAACGCCAATGTCGACCGCCGTGGAAACGAGGATCGAATTCGCAAAGAACGCAGCCGGGCGTGAGGTTCCAACCCACGTCAACGGCCGCGAACAGACGCCCTATCTCGGCGTCGGCAAGCACGAGCCAGCGAATCACAAGGCCGCGCCTCTGGTCCGCTCCAACAAAGACTATCCGTCGAGTGGCGACAAGCGTGTTCCGGATCTCGAGACGGCGCTGCGCCTGTGCGGCCTTCGCGACGGTATGACGATATCCTCACACCATCATCTTCGCGACGGAGACGTCATCGCGCTACAAACCCTGCAAGCCGCCGCGCGTATGGGCGCGAAAGACCTGATGTGGTTTCCATCCGCGTCTTTTCCGTCGCAGAAACCGGTGATCGATCTGATGGAATCGGGCGTAGTCCATCACATCGAAGGCTCGATGAATGGGCCGCTCGGCGACTATTGCTCGCACGGCAAAATGCGCGGCTATGGCGTATTGCGCTCCCACGGTGGACGCTGGCAGGCCATCCAGGACGGTGAAGTTCATATCGACATCGCGGTCATCGCCGCTCCCACGGCTGATCCATTCGGCAACGCCACCGGATCGATCGGCAAATCCGCGTGCGGATCTCTCGGTTTCGCGCTCGCCGATTCCATGTACGCCGACCGCGTTATCGTCGTCACCGATAACCTGGTACCGTTCCCCTGCATTCCCTGGCAGGTTCAAGGCAACAATGTTGACTACGTGGTCGAAGTGCCATCGATTGGCGATCCGTCGAAAATTGTCAGCGGCACCACGCAGATTACGCGCAGCCCCGATCGCTTGAAGATCGCCGAGTACGTGGCGCGCTTCCTGCGCGATGCCGGCATCATGCGCGATGGCTTCTCGTTCCAGGCTGGCGCCGGCGGAATTGCTTTAGCGTTCGTCGATTATCTTCGCCACATGATGAAGGAAGCCGGCGTGAAAGCACGCTTCGTTCGTGGTGGATCGACGAAGTACCTGGTCGAAATGCTGAACGAGGGCCTCACCGATTACATTCTCGACGGCCAGACGTTCGATCTCGACGGCGTGCGATCTCTCGCCACCAATCCGCGCCACGTCGCGACGTCGCCATTCACGTCGTACAACTATCACGGCAAAGGTAATTTTGCGTCGATGGTTGATGCTGTGGTGCTCGGCGCCACCGAAGTCGATCTTAACTTCAACGGTAATGTCGTCACGCACAGCGACGGACGCCTGCTGCACGGCATAGGCGGATGGCAGAATTGTCTCTTCTCCGGATGCACGATCCTTGCCCTGCCGTCATTCCGCGATCGCATTCCGGTGATCGTGGATAAGGTGACTACCTTAACCGGACCGGGAGAGCTCATCGATGTTGTAGTCACCGAACGGGGGATCGCCATCAATCCCAAAAGGCAGGATCTGATCGACGCCACCAGGGATTCCGACCTCCCGATCCGCTCTATCAAAGAACTTCAGCGTGAGGTGTATGCCATTTGCGGCGGCGCACCACAAAAACCGGAGTTAACCGATCGGCCGGTCGCCGTGGTGAAGTGGGTCGATGGGACCGTTTTAGACACAGTCTGGCAGGTGAAAAGGTAAGCCAATTCGTCCCAAATCTCGTTCCCAAAAAGGGATATGACGGACAAAACAGACGATGAGAGGTTAGTAAAACGTGGTGGGACTTACAATAAATTGTAGGTTCACCCCTGCCACGCTCCCAGATTCAGAATTTCCTCTTCTCAATTTTCAGGTATTCAACAGAAACTAAAAGACTTAAGGCGAGACTTCTTTGGTAATCAGGTTGCTCGTACATAGTCAGTTGTATTGGCTAGTATCACAACCCTGATTCACTGACAGACAGCCTGGGACGATAGGGGCATCGTCCTCAAGAAACCGTCCGGAGCATGTCTGGTATTTCCTAGGAGGAAGCGTTATATGACAAAGAGCCGGGGCTTTGCCCTTGCAGCATGGCTCATGATTACGCTCCTGTTGGTTTCCGGCGCGTTCGCGCAGGAATCCGCCGTGAAGGGTGCTATCTCTACCGTGGTCACCGACGCACAAGGCGCGGTGGTAACGGATGCGAAAGTCACCATCACCGGCCCACAGGGCGCCAAAACGTTCACCACAGGACCCGACGGTCGCGTCGTGGCTCCGCTACTTCAACTCGGCATGTACGCCGTAAAAGTGGAAAAGCAGGGTTTCAAGTCTGCTGAAGTTAACAACGTCGAAGTCTTGACCGGCAAGACGACCGCTCTCACCGTCAAGATGGACATCGGCAGCGCTGGCGAAACCGTGGAAGTTCGTGCGGATGCGGTTGCGGTCGATACGACCTCCAACGCGGTTTCCACGAACCTGAACGACAACTTTTACGCTGCCGTTCCAGTGGGCCGCAACGTCGGCGCACTCTTCACCGCAGCTCCTGGCGTAGTCAGCGGCGGCGGCACGGGATCGGCGAACCCCTCCATCGGTGGCGCCTCGGGTCTTGAGAACCTGTACCTCGCCGATGGCGTGAACATCACCAGCGCTGCTTTCGGCGGCCTTGGCGTTTACACCCAGCTGTACGGTTCGGTAGGAACCGGTATCAACCTCAGCTTCATCAAGGAAGTTGACGTAAAGACGGGCGGTTTCGAAGCGCAGTACGGCCAGGCCAACGGCGGTATCGTGCAGATCGTGACCAAGTCCGGCAGCTCGCAATATCACGGAGCCCTGTCCCTTTATGGCGCTCCGAACTGGGGACGCGCCCAGGCTCTGTACTCTGACACCACTCGCGTGGCTCAACGCGGACGCCTGTTCGATCGTCAGACCTACGAAGCAAGCGCTGAACTCGGCGGTTATGTGCCGGGCTTCAAGAATCACTTGTTCTTCTTCGGCGCCTTCGACCCGAACTGGGCGAAGGACACTTTCGCTCCTCCGGCTAGCGCTGGTCCGACGGTCCGGTTCAACCAGAACGAACGCACCAACACTTACAACTACGCCGGCAAGCTGACCTTCAAGCTGAATGATTCGCATTCGGTGGAAGGTTCGGTGTTCGGCGATCCCGCGCACACCAATACCGGTCGCGTTCTGCTTAAGTCTTTGAACGTGCAGAACAACACCGGCTGGAGCAAGTGGGAATACGGAACTCGCAGTGTTGTCGCTCGCTACAATGGCACCTTCTCTCCGACCTGGTTGTTGAACGCTTCTTACAGCCACAACAACAACGACTTCACGGAAACCCCGACGCAGGACGTTTACCAGATCACGGACAACACCACGTCGAATCCGACCATTCTGCAAGGTTTCGGCGCCCTGCTGAACCACAAATCCACCACCTGGGCGTGGAACGTTGACACCACCAAGGTGATCCACGCTGCCGGCAGCCACTCCTTAATGATTGGTTATCGTTACGAGCGTCCGGAATACATCGGCGATCGTATTCGTTCTGGCCCGTCGTACACGGTTCCTGCTCTGAACGCTACGGGTGGACCATGGGTTCCAGCAGGTTCGCAGCCGTCCCCGATCGGACAACTCGCGAATGCACAGCTCAGCTTGCGCACAGCTGCTGCGTCCTGCACACTATGTCCGCTTTACCCAGTAGCTGGTGTTCCGACGCCGGTTCTGTTACGCGTAACCCGTGGCGAGTACAACCTCGGCAACGGCATCCAAACTCACGCCAACTACCAGGCTGGCTATGCAACGGATAGCTGGTCCATCAACAAGTACGTCACCTTCACCGCCGGTCTCCGCTGGGAGCAGCAGGCGATGGTGGGACGTGATGTTCGCTACACCTTCACCGACAACTGGTCTCCTCGCCTCGGCGTCACCATCGATCCGATCGGCGATCACAAGACGAAACTGTTTGCGAACTATGGCCGCTACAGCTACCCGTTACCTTTGGATGCTGCCCTGCGCCAACTCTCCAGCGAACTTGATCTCACAAACGTTGACTTTGCTCCAGTAATTACTGGAAACACCGTTTCGGCTGTGCTTGATCAGGCTCACCTGTTGAATGGAGCGGCGGGCGGAAGCGCAAAATCGGCTACGCTGGCTTCAGGTGGCTATCCTATCGTTCCCGGCACTCGCATGAACTACGAAGACGAGTTCGTGGTCGGTGTCGAACGCGAATTCAAGGGCATCGTGTTTAGCGCTCGCTATACCGATCGTCGCTTGAAGCGCATTGTAGAAGATATAGGTAGCGTATCTCCTGAAAACGCGGTCATCAGCCAGAACTCCCGTATTGGTAACCCGAGCCCGAAACTAGACATCTTCAACAACGAGAAAGAAGTCCTGATTCCGGCTGGTCTTCCTTATGACGATCGCAAAGCCTCGGCGGGCGGAACCGGATTGTTCGTCGGTCCGAACGGCAAGGGTTGGGATCCTGCGACTCAGGCCTTCGATGTGTCGGGCGTGAGCTCAGCATTTGCGCCTTGCACGGTCGGTGTAAACACGGGAGCGATCCCGCCGGATCCGACAGCCGGTACATTTGGCGTGTCTGGCGAGACGGATGACGCTAACGGCAATCTGATTACCCCGTCCTCGATCTGCTTCCTGCCTGCGACGGGCGTTGGACAAGCAGGTGATGTAGGTGCGGACGGACTTCCGGATGGTTTCGTGAGTCCGATTCGTAACTACACGGCCTTCGAATTCGAAGCCAACAAGGCCTTCAGCCGTGGCTACCTGTTCCGCTTCAACTATCGTTGGGCGAAACTGTATGGCAACTACGAAGGTGCATTCCGTAACGACAACGGTCAGAGCGATCCTGGCATCAGCTCGCTGTTCGACTTTACGACCGGCAACTTCAACCTGTTGGGCGATCAGTTCGCGCCTGGCCTGTTGAATACCGATCGTCGTCACGTGGTTAACGGCTTCTTCAGCTACACCTTCAGCAACAACATGCTGAAGGGCTTGACGCTTGGAACCGGTATCCGCGTTCAGCAGGGTACGCCGCTGAACATTCTTGGCAACCACCCGAACTACGGCAACGCCGGAGAAGTACCACTCGGTGGCCGTGGCAATAAGGGACGCACGCCAGTTACCGGCACGGTCGATCTTAAGCTCGACTATGCTCACAAGCTGACGGAGCGCGTCACCATGCACGCCGGCATCGACATGTTCAACCTTGCCGATGCGCGTCGAGTGGTGAACCAGGATCAGCAGAACGCGCTGAGCTTCCAGCCAGTAGGATCGAACAAGGACTTCGGCAAGCCGGTTAGTTCGTTCACCCAAGCTTTCCAGGATCCTTTCAGCAGCCGTTTCAGTTTGAAGTTCGAGTTCTAAACTTCAGCTGTAAAATCCTTGGGGAAGGCGAAAGCCTTCCCCCTTTTTTCTTGTTGGAAAATGCCATTTTGCGCGAGGGATACCATGAATAACGCAATCCGGATCGTTTTCTTTGCAGCGCTAGTCTCCCTCTCCCTCACTCAAGCTGCAGCCCAATCTTCGACGCAGCCAAGCCGCATTCAGGACGTGACCATCCATGTGAAAATCGTGCAACCGTCCGGACGCCCGGCTCCGCAGGGTCTGATGGTGGAACTTCGTAATCAGACGGGCATGGAAGTCACGCGCATCATGACCGATTCGCGCGGGATGGTTGATTTCGCCAACCTTACACCTGCACCCTACATCGTCGCGCTTCACCAGCTCGGATACGAAGAGAGACAATCGCGTATCGACATGACCTACTCGCCTTCGATGACGGTGTACATAGATGCTGTCTCTACGGCGAAAGCAGATAATTCAGGAATGCTTCCCCCGGGCGGACCGGGCGATACGATTTCGGCCAACCTGCCTGCCTCCGAGGAAGGACGCAAGGCCCTTGATCTTGGGAATGCCGCGCTGTTCGAGAGAAAAGATGCAGCCGCCAGCCTGGAATATTTCAAGAAGCTCAACAAGTCGGATCCCGACTACAGCAACGGATGGGTGCTTACCGGCACCGCCCTCTCGAACTTGAACAAGAATGACGAGGCCGAGAAGGCCTTTCGCAAAGCATTGCAAAAAGCCCCGGAAAGCTATCCCGCCAACTTTGGCCTCGGCATGGTACTGAATCAGCTGGGACGGTTTGAAGACGCGCTCAAACCACTGCAGAAGTCACTCCAACTGAAAGCGGATTCGGTTGAGGCGCTGTACGAAATTTCCAGGAGCGACCTTGCTCTGAACCGCTGGCAAGATGCGGAACCCCATACCATTAAGGCAATCGCTCTAGCCCCCAATTTCGCCCCTGCTCATATCTCCATGGGAAATATCTACCTTCGGAAGCGTGACGCTCCCTCCGCTTTGAAGGAGTTTCAGACCTACCTTTCGCTGGACCCGAATGGTCCCTTTGCTCCCCAAACCAGGGAGATTGCGAATAAAATAAAGGCAGCTCTCAAAATCAATTGATGAAGACAGGTTGAAGTCTATGTTTTTCGTGGCGACACGGGCTCAGGCCATACGTCGTGGAATAGTACTTTTCTTGCTGGCCGCATTCTCCCTTCCCTTGCTGGCGGCAACAAAACTAGCCCCAACTTACAAGAAGTGGCTCGACCATGACGTGGTGTATCTCATCTCCCGGGACGAGCGGGAAGCGTTCCTGAAATTAGGTTCGGACGCAGAGCGGGATAACTTTATTGAGCATTTCTGGGCCATTCGCAATCCTGATCCCGGAGCGCCGACGAACGGCTATAAAGATGAGATCTACAAGCGCCTCGCTTACGTGGATCAGTGGTATTCGACGCCTCCCGGCGCGGATAATGGATGGCGAACCGATCGGGGTCGAGTCTACATTCAACTGGGCGCCCCTAAGCAAAAGAATCCCATCTACGCGGCCTCGCAAACCCGTCCGATGGAAATCTGGTTCTATGAGAATGCGAACCCTGCGCTGCCTCCCTATTTCTACATTCTCTTCTATCAGAAGGACATCGGCGGAGACTTCAAGATTTATAGTCCGTACTTCGACGGTCCGGACAAACTCACGACGACCGTGATGGCCGTGAACGATCGACTCTCCGCGTTCAAACTGATCGACACTGAGTTGGGGCGTGAGGTTGCGCGCACGACATTGACTCTGCTGCCGGACGAATCGGCCGACGTCAATACCGCCAATAGCACCATGTCATCAGACCTCATGCTGGCGGTCTTGCGGAACCTGCCGAATCATCCGCTTACCAAAGAGATGATCGCGCATAATGCCGACATGCTGACAAATGTCAGCCATCGCATCCTGCTCAGTGGCGAGTACCTGGATGTGCTCACCAATACTCTCCGCGACGGGATGGGCGATACGTATGTGAATTACCTCTTGCGGGTGAAACAACCGGTCGATTTCGCAATCGCAAAAAACTCGGATGGGCGTTACTACTACAGCGTTGATGTCGCGGTCGTTATCAAGGACGAAAAAGGCAAAGTTGTTCTGACCCAGAACTACCCGATTAATCAATACATGACTGAGAGCGAGTACAGCCGGGTTAAAGCCAGCGTGTTTGGCGTGGAAGGAATCCTGCCGCTGTCGCCCGGGAAGTACAAGGCGGAAATGATTCTGACGAACAAGGCCAAACAATCGGCTTGGAAAGTCGAGCGCGACATTACTGTCGACGGAGACCAGAAACCCGGGCTGGCGATGTCGACGATTATGGGCTTTAGCACGCTCAGCAAAGCGCCCGCACAGTTCCTGCCGTTCACGGTCGGCGGATTCAAATTCACTCCCCAGTTGAACAACGAAATCACGTTGTTCACGGGCCAGCCACTCACCATCATGTATCAGCTCTGGAATACCCCCGGGGATCCCGCGGCCAATGCCGGAAAGACGATTCACGTGGAGTACACATTCGGACGATTGGGAACTGGCGCGCAACCGGCCAAAATCGAAGAAGACGTGGCCATGGAGCAGTTCGATCGATTCGGCACGCTCACGACAGGCAAGAAGATTCCCACCGAGACACTTCCGGCGGGAAATTACCGATTGCTGATATCGGCGGTTGAGCCGGGCACACAACGAAAAATATTCGGCTCCCTGACGTTCCACATCAGTTCGACTGGCAACCCCGAATCCTGGGACACTTACGACGATTCTTTGCCGAAACAGTACGCGGACGGCAATCTTGATCTCCTTCGCGGCAACTCCCTGCTTGCCATGGGACGCCGCGAAGAAGCGCTCGGTTATATCGAGCGTGCTTACAAGAAGAATGTTGCTAACGAGAACGCACGCGATACTTTAGCCGACTTGTACTTTGAGAAAGCCGGATATGACAACGTCATCCAGCTTTACGGCAAGGGTGGCATCAACCAACACACTTCCGAAACCACGGTACTGAACTTCGCACAGAGCTTCGCGAAAACGGGCAAGCTGAACTCCGCCGTGAATGTCCTGGAATCGGCTTTGGCCGTTCAGACCCCTTCGGAACCGATTTACCTGGCTCTCGCCGGGTACTACGATCAGATGGGCGACGTAGCGAAGTCGGCGGAAGTAAAGAAGAAGATGGAATCCATCAAAAAATAACGGGGAGTGCAGTTTTGGGCCGCCGGTACGCCGGCGGCCTTTGTTTTTGCTTTGTCGTCGTGGTTCCCGATTCCATACAATTAATCCCTCTTAACCACATGGACCGCGCTCCCAGTCACGACGTTCCCCGGCAGCGGTCCCTTCGACGCACGTGGGCGCTCACGCTAACGGTCTTCCAGAGCGCTTTCAGCGAATACGCGCTCAAGACGCTCGTCCTCGTGCTGATGGTCGGCGGCGCCATCCGACAGCTGGAGCGCGAACAATCCGCCATCCTGGTCGGCGCGATCTTTGCAGTGCCCTTCCTGCTCTTCTCGACTCCAGGCGGTTATCTCGCCGATCGCTTCAGCAAGCGAAACGTCACCATTGGCACCAAGATCTTCGAACTGTTGATCACGTTCGTAGTGGCGCTTGCAATCGCCACTCACAACGTACCCCTGGCGGTAATTGCTGGCCTGTTGCTGCGATCGGAAGCAGCCGTTTTTGGACCATCCAAATATGGACTGCTCCCCGAGTTGCTGCCGGAATCGCGTTTATCGTGGGCGAACGGCGTCCTGCAGGCCGCAATGTTTGCTGCCATTGTCTTCGGCTCCTGGACCGGCGCGTGGATCGCTACCCGTTTCTACCAGCGACAGCTGTGGTCGGGCGGAGTGTTGTTGAGTTTCGCGCTGGTCGGATTGCTGGCCAGCGTCTTCATCCCGAAGGTCGCCGTTGCCGATCCGGCGCGAACGTTTCCGTGGAATCCATTTCGCGAATTGCGGGATCGAGCAAGCGAGATTCACAGCAACCGCGCGTTGCTGCTATCGGTGCTCGGCATCGCGTACTTTTATTTCCTCGGCACAATACTGCAGTTCAACACGATCGTGTACGGAGTGAAGCGGATTGGACTGTCGGAAGGCCAAAGTGCGTATTTGCTGGCGGCACTGGCCGTGGCTGTCGGAACCGGCAGCTTGATCGCCGGATATCTATCGAATAACAAAATTGAATATGGATTGATTCCACTCGGCAGCGTTGGCGTGACCCTGGCGGTCGCTTCCATGGCGTGGCCGATGCCGGACGGATGGGCTCTCGCGATGCGCCTGGCGGTGCTCGGTTTCTTTGCCGGCGTGTTCATGGTGCCCATGGCGGCGATCGTACAGCACCTTCCGGATGAACGGCGGCGTGGAACGATCATCGGCACCACGAATCTATATTCGTTCTTTGCCGTATTCGCCGGGGCCGCACTCTTCTATGTACTGACGATCTCGGCGCATCTCGGGCCGCGTGCTGTCTTCATCATTTCCGGAGTGTTGACGCTGGCAGCAACGGTGTATGCGCTCTGGTTGCTGCCCGAATCGTTCGTACGGTTCTTGCTGTGGGTGCTCACCCACACGGTGTATCGCATCCGCATTGTGGGCCGGGAAAATGTGCCCGATAAGGGCGGCGCCCTCTTCGTCTCCAACCATATGTCGTTCGTGGACACGTTGCTGCTGATCGCTTCCACCGATCGTGTGATTCGCTTCGTAATCTTCCGCGATATATATGACCATCCCATCGTCAAGCCGCTGGCGAAGATCATGGGAGCAATCCCTATCTCCTCGAAGTCACGACCACGCGAGGTTATTCACTCGCTGGAACAGGCCGCAGAGGCCCTGCGCAACGGTGACATCGTGTGCATCTTCGCCGAAGGCCAGATCACGCGCGTGGGACACCTGCTTCCTTTCCGGCGCGGACTGGAACACATCACGCGGAACTCCACCGCGCCGATCATCCCCGTGTTTCTCGACGATGTATCGGGATCACTCTTCAGCTTTGAACGCGGCCGCTTCTGGTGGCGAGTACCGCGACAGATGTTGCATCCCGTTTCAGTGAGTTTCGGCAAGCCGCTGCCGGCGAATTCGACTCCGTTCACCGTCAGGCAGGCAGTTCAGGACCTGAGCACCAACGCCTACGCGAATCGCAAACAGTACATGCGTCCGCTGCATTGGTGGTTCGTCAACACCGCGCGCCGGCATCCATTCCGCTTCGCTATGGCCGACATGCGAACAGAGCGTGTGAACTTCGGAACACTATTAACGCGAACTTTATTTCTGACACGCAAACTGCGGCCCTTGTGGTCGGGGCAGAGGGCCATCGGCGTGCTGTTGCCGCCCTCGGTGGCAGGCGCGGCTGTGAATTACGCCGCGGCGTTTCTGGGCAAGTTGCCGATCAACTTCAATTACACGGCTTCGAATGAAGTGATCGCAGCCTCGGCGGAGCAGGCAAACGTCCGGACGGTCGTCACTTCTCGCGCGTTCTTGGAAAAATTACCGAATCTGAAAGTGCCAGGCGAAGCCATCATCCTGGAAGATCTGGCAAAGTCGCCGAGGGTCTCGGAGAAGCTAATCGCATTGGCCATGACTTGGCTGCTTCCGATACGGGCTCTGGAGAAAGCGCTCGGCCGGGAGGGTCCGGCAAAGGTCGATGATCTAGTTACCATCATTTTCTCCAGCGGCAGCACCGGCGAGCCGAAAGGCGTGATGCTTTCGCACTATAACGTAGGCGCGAACTGCCGGCAGGTCGGACAATTGTTCATGCTTAACGGGCGCGATAAGGTGCTCGGCATCCTGCCATTCTTCCATGCCTTCGGATACACGGTAACCATCTGGCTCCCCGTGGTACTCGGAGTTGGCGCTGTTTACTACCCCAACCCACTCGATGCGAAAACGATTGGGGAATTCATCGAGAAGTATCAGGTCACCTTCATGGTGGCCACACCAACGTTCCTGCAGTCATACATGCGCCGATGTACGCCAGAGCAGTTCAAGTCTCTGCAATACGTAATCGTTGGCGCCGAGAAATTACCAGATCGGCAAGCGATTGCCTTCGAACAGCAGTACAAGATTCGTCCACTGGAAGGATACGGCTGTACGGAATGTGCTCCGGTTGTCGCAGTGAACACGCGAGACTATCGCAGTCGCGGCATGAGGCAAATCGGCGTGAAACGTGGGCGCATTGGACATCCGCTGCCAGGCGTGGCGGTGAGGATCGTCAATCCTGATACGTTCGAACCGGTGCCCTTGGGCACTTCGGGCCTGCTCCTGGTGAAGGGTCCTAATATCATGCAGGGCTACCTCGATCGTCCGGATAAGACTGCTGAAGTGCTGCAAGATGGTTGGTATAACACCGGCGATATCGCGACCTTGGATGAAGACGGTTTCCTGGTGATCGCTGATCGCTTAAGCCGATTTTCGAAGATTGCCGGCGAGATGGTGCCGCACATCAAAGTGGAAGAGAAGCTTCACGAGCTGGCGGCAGCAACCGAACAGACGTTCGCGGTCACCAGCGTTGCCGACGAGAAGAAAGGCGAACGCTTAATAGTGTTGCATACCTTGCCGCAGGAGCAACTTGCCCCGCTCCTTGAGAGACTCGCTGACACCGATCTGCCGTCGCTTTGGAAACCCAAACCCAATCAGTTCTTCCAGGTCGAGACGATACCCTATCTCGGGACTGGCAAGATGGACCTGCAAGGGATCAGAAAGTTGGCGACACAACTGTCCAGGCCCGACTCAGCGCTCGTTTAGCCGTTGATGGCCGATTCACCCGCGCTGAAATGATGGCGAACGTCGGCGCCGCGAACCCAGAAGATCACATCCTCCGCGATGTTCGTCGCATGATCTCCCACTCTTTCCAGGTTGCGGGAAATGAGCAAGGTATTCAGCGCTTGCGGCGTTAATCCCGGTGACTTCTCCATCAGCGACATCATCGAGTGATATGTCTGAGCATTGAGCTCATCGAGCGTATCGTCGAGTTTCAGGACCGTCTCTGCCACATCGGGACGGGCATAGATGAACGCCTCGAGGGACGTGCGTACCATGCGGGAAGCCACTTCCGCCACGCGCGGAATATCGACGTTCAACTCAGCTTCCGGCAATTTGGCTAACTCCAGCACGCGCTGCACCACATTGACCGCCTGGTCACCGACACGCTCGAGATCGGCATTAATCTTAACGACGGCGATGATGAAGCGCAGGTCGATCGCCATCGGCTGTTGCATGGCGAGCAGATCGAGAGCAAGTTCGTCGATTTCGCGCTCCATAATGTTGATGGAACGTTCGGCGTCTAGTACGAGCTGACATAGGGCGACATCGCGCTTCCGGTAAGCTTCGGTGGCGCGATCAACTGCCTGTTCCGCGAGACCGCCCATCCGCAGCAGCCTTTCCTTAAGCTCGTCCAGCGATTGGTGAAACCGAGTACGCATTATCCAAACCTGCCGGTGATGTAATCTTCGGTCCGTTTGTCCGAAGGGTTGGTGAAGATCTTTTCTGTCTTGTCGAATTCGATGAGATTGCCTAACAGGAAGAACCCTGTGTAACCCGCCACACGTGCCGCCTGTTGCATATTGTGGGTGACGATCACGATAGTGTAATTCTTCTTCAACTCGTCGATCAGCTCTTCGATCTTGCCGGTAGAAATCGGATCGAGGGCCGACGCCGGTTCGTCCATGAGCAAGACCTCGGGTTCCACCGCGAGTGCCCTCGCAATACAGAGGCGCTGCTGTTGACCGCCGGAGAGACTCGCACCGGACTTCTTCTTCAGCAAGTCCTTTACTTCATCCCACAGCGCGGCTCGCCGCAGCGAGGTCTCAACGACCTCGTCCATGCGCTTGTGATTGCGCACGCCGTTGAGCTTCAGGCCTGCGGCGACGTTGTCATAAATCGACATCGTCGGAAACGGGTTGGGTTTCTGGAACACCATCCCGATGCGACGACGGATATCGACGGCATTTGCCTTCATTACATCCGTATCGCCAACCACCACTTGGCCTTGCAGGGTTGCGCCAGGAATCGTCTCATGCATACGGTTCAGGCAGCGGACATAGGTCGACTTGCCGCAACCCGATGGACCAATGATGGCCGTCACCTGATTCGCACCGACCGTCATGTTGATGCCGTGCAGCGCTTCCACACCGCTGAAATAGGCTTTCAGGTCTCGAACTTCGATGCCTACGCCCATCTCACGCAGCTCCCTTGTACATCCCGCGACTGGCGGCAATTCTGACGGCAGTGACGGCACCTACGATGAGAATGATCAGCACGAGGGCTCCCGCCCACGCCTGGCGATGCCATTCGTCGAACGGGGAAATAGCAAAAACGAATACTTGCAGCGGCAACGCTGCCGTCGGTTGATTCACGTTCCAGTTCCAGAATTGATTTCCGAATGCTGTAAACAACAATGGCGCAGTTTCACCGGCGGCGCGGGCGAATGCCAGCATCACGCCCGTGATCACTCCGGCCTGCGCCGTTTTCAAAGTGATGCTGAGTGTGGTGCGCCAGTTAGGAACACCCAGTCCCCACGCCGCTTCGCGTATGGTACGCGGCACCATCAGCAGCATTTCCTCGGTGGCGCGGGAGATAGTTGGGATCATCATGATGCCGAGTGCCACTCCACCCGCAAGCGCCGAAAAATGCTTCTGGCGAATCACAATGAGTCCATACACCGCAATGCCGACCACGATCGACGGAACCCCATTGAGCACATCGGCGGTGAAGCGTACCGCGTAGCCAAACTTGTTGCGGCCAAACTCCGCGAGATAGATTCCAGCGCCGACACCGAGAGGGATGCCAATCAGCGATGCCAGCAGGAGAATAATGCCGGAGCCGACGATCGCATTCGCCATGCCCCCACCGCTCTCGCCAACCGGCTTCGGGATCTGGGTCAGGAAAGCGAGATTGATGGACCCGATCCCCTTGATCAGCAGATATCCGAATATCGCAGCCAACGGAACGATCACCA
>DASTGW010000279.1:0-11059 GCA_035718705.1 Terriglobales bacterium
CTTCACGTACGTAACTCAGCAAACCGGTGTGGGGCATATGACGTTGCTCCATTCCGGTTGGGGAACACGGCTTTTCGACTATGACAATGATGGCTGGAAAGATCTGTTGATCGCCCAGGGGCATGACCTCGATACGATTGAGCTGACGAATCCAAACCTGCGTTATCGCGAATCGCTTCTGCTGGCGCACAACAACGCGGGCAAAGGTTTCAGCGACTTATCTGCGGAGTCCGGCGCGGTATTCCAGCAGAAGTGGGTCGCGCGTGGATTGGCAATCGGTGATCTCGATAATGACGGGCGAATCGATGCCGTGGTGACAACGAATGATGGCCCGGCCTATGTTCTACACAACGACACTGCGACGCAGAATCACTGGTTGATACTGAACCTGATCGGACACAAGAGTAATCGTGATGCGATCGGCGCGCGCGTAAAGATCACCACGCTCGAGGGCGAACAGTGTTCGACCGTGACTACGGCTTCGAGTTACTTATCTTCCAGCGATAAGCGCGTGCACTTTGGGCTTGGCAAGAGCACCAGCGTTGGGACGGTCGAGATTCTGTGGCCCAGCGGAACGGTGCAGCGTCTTACAAATGTGAAGGCCGACCAGATCCTGCAGGTCGACGAGCCTTCCCCGTCAAAGCAGGCTCCAAAATGAAATCCCTGCGCCGGACACTCGTCACGCTTCTGGCCGCGCTTTCTCTGGTGGCGGCGTCACAGGGGCAAGATTCTCAAGCTTACGACCAGGCGATAAGTGCCTTCCGGGCGAAGAATTACGAAACGGCGGCAAAGCTGTTTGCCGATGTCGATTCCACGAATCCTTCATTCGCGGACGCCCCCCTGTTCGAGGGTAAGTGTCTCGTGAACCTTCGCCGTTACGCCGATGCCGAAAAGGTGCTGCGAAAATTTCTCATCTCTCATCCGGATTCGGACGATGGACTGTACCTTCTCGGCTTCGTGTTGAATCGCGAAAACAAGGCCGCGGAATCACTGAAAATTTATACGCAAGCGGCTTCTCTCAAGCCTCCGACGGCTGACGACTTGAAGATCGTCGGGCTCAATTACGTTCTTCTGAATGATTATGAAGACTCGATTAAGTGGCTGAAGCGATCTGTGGAGATGAATTCGTCTGACAAGGATGCCTGGTACTTTCTGGGGCGCGCCTACTACTCGCGGGGAAGATTGCCTGAATCCGAGAACGCTTTCCGGACGGCATTACAACTGGATCCACGACACGAGAAGGCAGAAAACAACCTCGGATTAATTCTGGAAGCGGAAGGAAAGCATGACGAAGCGGCCAAAGCGTATCGTCAGGCGATCGCCTGGGCAGAACAGGCTTCTGTTAACGACGAGCAACCGTACCTGAATCTCGGCAACCTGTTGATGGAGCAGGATCGCTTGTCAGATGCGATTCCTCTCTTGGAGAAAGCCGCTCGAATTGCCCCCCAAGATGCGTTATGTCATCTGAAGCTGGGAACCGCGTATCTGCATGCGAATCGGGAAGCCGATGCACAGCGTGAGTTGGAGCGCTCAACAGAGCTTGATCCGGCAAATGCACAAGGCCATTTCCAATTGGGAAAGCTGTACAAGAGGATGAACTCATTGGATCGGGCTAAGAAAGAGTTCGACCGAGTGGACGAAATCCAGAGCCGTGCGAATGTTTCAGAACCGCACTCGACGGTGAAACGCTGATCTGACGACCTATTTCGGATTGTCTCCGCTCGTTGACTGACTCCCAACGGCCTGCTGCTCCTGGTAGCGCTTGAGAGCATTTTGCGAATTCGCAGCCTGCTCATCCTTCAACTTCTGAAATGTTGCCATCGCCTGCTGCGCCTCGCTCATACGATGAAGGCGGCGGTACTCGATGCCGAGTTGATACCAGGCCTGCTGCACGATCTCGGGATCAGAAACCGAAGTTGATGTAGCGCGCTCGAAGTGGGCTGCGGCAGAGGCGTCGTTACCCAACTGCATTTCCGCACGGCCGAGGTTGTAGTCAGAGTGCAGCAGTCCAGGTTTCTGTCGCAACGCGGCCTCAATCAGCTCCTTCCCTTTCGCTGCTTCATTCTTCTCAACCAGGAGCACTCCCAATTTGTACTGAGCAAGAACGTTGTAGGGATCCAGTTCCAACTCACGACGGAAGGCTTCTTCGGCTTCCTGGATCTTGCCGAGACTTCTGTATTCCGAACCAAGCTCTTCATGCAGTCCCGGTTGATTGGGAGCCAGCTTGATTGCCGCTTCGAATTCGTTGACGGCGTCCACGTGGCGATCGGCCTCGGAATTGGCCTGGGCGATGACCTGGTGCACTCGCCATGATCCGGGGTCATCTTTGAACATCTTGGCGTAACTGTTTTTGGAAACGAGCAGGTGCGCCCGACCTCGATGATAGAGAACGTCAGTGTTGTCGGGCGCCAACTTAGCGGCTTCGTCCAAGGTTTGGGCCGCTTGCTCGGGCTTGTCCTGCGCCAGTTGAGCAACGCCGAGCCACATCCAGGCGTTGGCGTCATCTGGAGAAATTTTCGTCTCCTTCTTGAGGGACAGAACTGCCTGATCGAGATGGTTCAGGCGGAATTCGGCGATTCCACAAAAAAGATTGGCACCGCGAAGTCGCGGCTTCAGCGTCAGTGCTTTTTGCAGAGCGGTGATAGCTTCCTCAAACCGCCCTTGTTCTTCGCGCACGAGCCCGAGATTGAAGAATCCCTCGGCAAAGGTCGGCATCTTCTTCGTGACGGCCGCAAACCCGTCTCCAGCTTCATCAAGCCTTCCCGCGCGCATGGCTTCCGTCGCGCGCTGAAGATCTCCGCTTGCAGCCGCATCTTGCGCCGGTGATGAGACGCTGCAAAAAAGTGCAAGAGCGCAGACGAGCGTGATGAAAGTATTTCCGGTCACTGAGGAACGGGCGGGAATCATGAGGGAAATTCTAATCCAAAGCACGAGAGCGATTCATGATCAGAAAAAAGCCTCCTGTCCGAGGACCGGCATCCGGGGACAGGAGGTTGCTAGAAGGTCGAAACGGCTCGTTAGAACTCGTAACGGAATGTGAATTGTATTCGTCGTGGCGCATTGAGCACCGAATGACTGCCTCCGCCAGGCACACCGAAAACAGAGTCTGTGGGATTGCCATCAAGTTGACCGAATGTATGTCGATTGAAGGCATTCGGAATGTCCACTTTGACTGTTAGTGCCTGGCCCTCGGTGATCAAGGTTCGCTTGATGATCGAAAAATCTTCGTTGAAGAAATGTGGTGTTCGGATTCCGCTGAAGAACACTGGCAAGTTGCCGAACGCGTACCCACGAGCTGCCACAAGATCCGGTGCGTTGGGATCGAGTAGCGCCGCGCAATTGAAATAGTTATTTGAACTGTTGGCTGTGAACGTACCGTCATTGTGGGCAGTACAACCGCTGTCTGCTCCGAAAGGATCGAAGTGGCTGGCATTCGGACTGATCAGCGGCACACCGGGAATCTGGCTGTAACGGAAGTTTCCATTCGCGTACGGATTTGAGCTGGCGAATGCATTGATCATCACCGGCACACCCGATTGATACCGGTGCACGCCGCCGACCTGCCATCCACCCAGCACTCTGCTGGCAACGCCATGACTCAGGTACTTCTTGCCCGGCCCAACCGGAAGTTCATACAGATAGCTGAGAACGAAGGCGTGTGGAACATCCTGATACGACACGCTCTTCTCGGCCTTCAGATTGTAGGCGTTCTGTGCTCCGAACACGTTGGAGTTGAATCCGGTGAACGTCGGGAAGCTGCTGTCGGCGTTCGTCAAAGTCTTCGAGAACGTGTAGGCAGCCAGAAGATTGAGTCCGTTGCGGAAGCGGCGCTCGAGCTTCGCCTGCAGTGCGTTGTAGGTTGATTGGCCAGCGTTCTCGAGGACGCTGCTGTCGATATTCCTATATTGCGGATGGGGACGAAGCAACTGGCCTAATTTGGCTTCCCCGTTCGGCGACCACAACGGCACAAACCACGAGGGCACCGTAACGCCGAGTGTAGCGAGATCAGCTTGAGCCTTCGGATCGGTGACGTCGAGGTTCAGATCGTTCCCAAGCGGATAGAACTGGGGATTGAGACTGTTGACCTGGAGCAAGTTCGAGCGAAGTCGAGTCGAGTGCATCCCGACATAACCGATATCGAGAATCAGGTCCTTCGCCAGTTCATGCTGGATTTCCAGGCTCCAGTTCTGAACCATGCCGGGTCGGCCATACGAGGGCGCGACATAGCTCGGCGAACTGTCCGTGCCGGTGAACAAGGTTGGATCTTTCGCATTCGAAGGAGGCGGGAAAGCCGGGAAGCCGGCGTCCGGAGACTGTACCGGCGTGAAGCTATCCGGCGATTGGAAGACCGGGCTTGCCGTGGTTCCAGCGGTCAAGGATGATCCGAAATCCGAATACTGAAGCGGTGCATAGTAGATGCTATAGCCGCCCCGCAGAACGGTGTTCGCGACGAGGCCAAACATCTTTTCGGGAGCGTAGGAGAAGCCAAAGCGAGGCCCGAAATTCCGGTAATACGTTTGGGCTCCGGTTGCGCCACGTCCATAAATCAAAGCGCCTGGTGTTCCAGGTGACAGAGGGTTGTTGGCGGTAAGGTCAAGCACCGACTGGGCGCCGCTGGATTCATGGCGCGGCGTATCGACAGACCAGCGAAGTCCTAGATTCACCATCAGATCGGGGTGCACCTTGAAGTCGTCCTGAATATAGGTGGCGTAGTAGTTGGACGCCCAGCGCGGCTGTTGCAAGTTGATCGAGAGCGATTCCTTGTTTGGCGCACCCAACAGGAAACTGGCGAACGGATCGCCGGTGGTAGTGCCGTTTGCGTTGAACGCTGTCTGGAAGTTCTGGAACTCGTAAGCGGGCGAAGTGTTGGCCTGGCTCACACGAGAGAACTGGAAGGATCGCCACTCGAAACCGAAGCGGAAGGAGTGCCGCCCTCTCACCCAGGACACGCCATCGGAGAGAACGAAACTGTTCGGGACGTTGCGGTCATCGTTGGCAGCGCTTAGTCCTTGATAGCCGGCTCCGACCGGGCTTCCGCTGAAGCTAAATTGCGGGAACACCTGGCCACTGGCGCCGCTAATGCCAAGCTCCTGATCCCAATCCACTCCCGTGATGCTTTGGCCTTTGCTGAAATTAGCCAGGCGGTTCAGCCCGACTACGAAGTTATTCAGCAGTGTTGGAGAAATCGCGTAGTCATAACCAAAGCGCAGATAGTGCGTGAAGTTGGAGTTGAAGAAGTTGGGATCAAGTGGTGGCGGAAGGACCGGGTTGCCGTTGAGCACTTCCTGGTCTCGGCTGCTGTAAGAGAAAAAGGCCTTCCCTTTCTCGCTTACGTTCATATCAACTTTGACCGTCATGGTCGTGTCGCGAGGTTCTTTCGCCGAGATCAACTGGTAATTGTTGCAAATGATTCCGCAGTCACTGGCGCGGTTGGCAAGCGGCACGAATCCCAGCACTTTCTTGGCTACTGCACTGATACGGTTGGCAGGGATAATGTTCCCGGCGAACGCCGTACGGCAGGGAACACCTCCAACGGTCGTTGTGGTAGCGGGATCAAAGATCTGGCCCGTACGCACGACGCTTCCATCGCACGGGTTGATCACCGGATTTCCGCCGCTGGTTAGCGGTGCACCAAGTACGGCCGAGAAATCGCCGTTACGCTCGGCATCCGTGGGAAGCGTGGTGGTGTTGGAAGTGCCTTGATTGTTGCGGTACTGCTCCCAAGAGAAGAAGAAGAACAACTTGTCTTTGCCGTTGTACAGTTTCGGAATCCAGACCGGACCGCCAAGGCTACCGCCGAAATCGTTTTGATGGTCACGCGGCTTGGGCACTTTATTAAAATTGTTGTTCCAACTGTTGGCGTCGAGCTTGTCGTTGCGGTACAGATCGAAGATCGTGCCGTGATAGTGGTTCGTACCGGATTTCGTCGTGAAGCTTTCGAGTCCACCGCTGGTTCGTCCAAAGTCGGCAGGGATTGTGGAGGTAGTGACCTTGAACTCCTGCAGGGCTTCAACCGATGGCGCAGTCTGATCAAAAGCAGAACCGCTGTCCGCCCGCTGGGTGCTTACGCCGTCGAGAATGACTTCCGTCGCGAAGTTCTGCCCGCCACCCAACTTCGATTCAAAGATGCCTGACGAAGAAGCGTCGCTGTTTGTGCCCGGCCCCGCTGTTCCGGGTGTCAGGAAAACGAATGTTTCGGCGGAACGCAGAAAGCTCTGGCCTGTGGAGTTGAGGGCGATCGGCAAATCCTGGATCTGCTTCGTCGAGACGACCGTGCCGATATCCGCAGATTCTGTTTGTAAGCTTGGGGCATCAGCGGAAACCGTGGTCACGTCGGTTGCAGTTCCAATCGTCAGACTGATATCGAGCGAAGCAACCGTATTCACCTGGATCACGACACCCGTGCTCTCGGCTGTTTTGAATCCGCTTGAAACAACCTTCACGTTGTAAGTGCCCACGCTTATATTCGGGATGCGATAGGCACCGGAGCTCGTAGTGACGGCCGTATACACAGCCCCCGTTTGTGTCCCGGTCGCTGTAACGGTTGCGTTGGGAACCACTGCTCCAGATGGATCAAGAACCGTTCCAGATAGAGTTCCTTTATCCGATTGTGCGCTTGCAACGCTGACCAACAAAGCAAACGTAACTACGACGACTGCCGTCCGCAGCCAACGATGCTGTAACCTCATTTCGATCTCCTGCTCAAGGTTCGGGGTTAAGAAAAAACAGCAATGGCGCAAATTGTGTGACGGAGAGCCCAGTGCACCCCACAGTGCGGCTGGTATTTTATGCAACGGCAGGAAAAGAGAGTAGTTATGCAATCGAGTGTCGACCGCCTACTACTTTCGTATAGCTATGTTGGGGAAGCACGGCCTACCTAGTCGAGGGAAATGATGCCGCGCTGCAGCGCAACGGTGGTGGCTTGAGTTCTGTCCTTCACGTTGAGCTTTTCCAGCACGTGGCTTACATGCAGTTTTACAGTGACCTCCGCTATGTTGAGAGCTGAGGCTATTTCCTTGTTACCCATTCCCTTTGCGACCATCCTCAAAACCTCGAGTTCACGTGAGGTGAGGGAGCGTTGGCTCAAACGCTGCGCCAGCAACGGAGCCACGGTGGGATCCAGATACCTGCGGTCCTGACAGACCTCACGTATGGCGCGGAGCAGTTCTTCGCGCATCACGCTTTTCAACACATAACCACGAGCGCCCACCTGCAAGGAGCGATAAACGTCCTCCTCACCGGAGTGAGTCGATAGCATCAGCACGCGAGCGTCCGGGAACTCCTGGAGGATGGCTGCCGTCGCCTCCACGCCTCCCTTGCCCGGCAACTTCACGTCCATAAGCACCAACGTAGGCCGATGGCGGGAGTATGCGGCAATGGCGTCCTCGCCATTTTCCGCCTCCGCTACCACTTCCATGTCGGACTCCACATTCAATGATCCGGACAAACCCATCCGAACCATGAAGTGATCGTCAACGACCAGAATACGTATAGGCTTTGTGCTGCTCATAGACCTTGTGTTCGACATCTATTTTGATCCGGGTACCTTTTCCAAGCTCACTCTCGACGACCAGCGAACCTCCAAGGGATTGCGCGCGTTCGCGCATGTCCAGAAGTCCGAAGTGGCTGTTCTGGGCGAGAGCGATCTCCTGCGCAGAGAAGCCTTTTCCATCATCGGCTACAGACAGACGAACTCCTGTCGGTGAATACTCGAGCTCAACGCTGACATGTTTTGCATTGCCATGCTTCAGAGCGTTCGTGATGGCCTCCTGTCCGATACGAAGGAGGTTCATTTCCACGTTCGGTTTCAGCCGATTGGGTTCCCCTTTGATGTTCACGTCAATTTCAACCTGGTTGCCGCTGCCATTCGCAACAGAAGCCACAACCTCCCGCAATGCGGAGTCCAGGTTACCGTGCTCGAGCAAATGACAACGGAGGTCCCAAACGGAGCGACGAGCCGCCACCATGCTATGACGACTCATCCTTCGGGCCGTTTCGGTGGCGCGGCGTGCGATGTCCGGAGCCGACTGAAAGCAATCGGTCGCCAGATCAAGCTGCATCGTGATGCCCACCAGTTCCTGTTCGATCGTGTCATGCAGCTCGCGGGCAATTCGGTTGCGTTCTTCCAGTACCGCTCCGGCCCTTAGCTTTTGCCGGATCAGGTCCATCTGCTCGCGCAATCTTTTGCCGAGAACCACGATCCACGCAAATACGATGAGAAGTATGGCCGCGGTGAACGCTAATACCCAAATCGTGTGACGAGGGTTCCACCAGGACGGCGCCCGTAGAACTGCTAAATCCTTTGGCGAGCGCAACAATAATCGGAAAGATTCCGGGGTCCGCCACAAGCCTCCTGAACGGACCAGGCATATTCCGGTCACTCGTACTTCGCTGTTCACCGGAACCTTCAGCAGATCGCTGGGAACACCATCATCCTGAAGCGTTGCGCTGAAGACATTCCCATCGCGCTGTAACACTGCGCTTGTTTGATTTCCGTGTCGCTCCCATTGCAGGAGATGTGCAACAACCGTGACCAGAGCGCCATCATAGCGTTCCCACGCGTTATTGACGTCAAGGAGTATCGGGGCAGGAACCTGACCGTGTCCCACAGCGTGAGCTACCGCATCCTCCAAAACTGGACCGGACTCGCCCACGGTGGGTATGCCCAAAACGTCAACCACATCTCCAATCGCAAATGGTGTTTCATCTGCCGTCAGCAATCGCAGTCCCTTGTCCTGGCTTTGAATGAAAAGCCGCCTGCCCGGCTGCTGATAGGTGACGACCCCACGAACTCTCACTCGTTGTCCGATACCCTGCACCGGAGAGAATCTCAACAACTCATCGACGGGAACTTCCTTAGCCGGAGTCGCGACCTTGATGAAATTCAACCGAGGAACGTAGAGGAGCACACCGGTGAATTGGCGATCACTGTTGAACAGACTCCCGCAAACGCCTTCTATTAACACTTCGTTATCCAGCCATGACGAAAAATCCCTCTCTGCTGGTATGGGCACGCGAACCTGGAGTTGGCCCCCGCCTGACGCTAGGTTCATCGCCAAAGTGAGTTCGTGCCAGGAGTCGCGATCGATGAAGACCGAACGCACAAAGCCACGAAGGCGAACCCACTGGCTGTCCTGCTGGCCATCGGCAAGTTCACTAAATGAGTAGAGCTGCGATTTCGGCAGCTTCCCTTTTCCGATGACGGTCAGCTTCATTTCCCTGATGACGGGAGCGAAGTGGCCCGGCCCGGTTACTCCCTCGACCTCAACTTCATCTCCTAATTTGTGATCGAAGATTGGGGAATGACTTCCTTCCACGAAGATTCCGGTCGTTGAGTCTTGAATGAAGAAGTCCGGCGAGGGGACGTCGTCGGTGATCACTCCACGAATGCGAACGGGATACCCCTGCTTCGCCTGATCGGCCGTTAGTTGCCTGACCTGCTCGGCACGGGTAAGAGTGGGCAAAGGGTTAGAAGCCTGCGAATCGCTTTGCCCCCATAGAGCCAATGGAAGAAGCACGACCGCCAGCAGAATCGAGGGAAACACGAGTGCCCTATTTGAGTGAGTCATCTTCGGATAACCTGATTACACCCCACCAAGATCCGAGTACTACAAGTGGCGTAATCATGCGTCAGAGGGCACACCCGTGTAAAGTCAGCGCCGTAGAAGGTGGACTGTTAGCGTCCGAGCGTGAATGTCCCCTTCAACGGAACATTGTCCGAGGAGCCTCCCACAAGGATAGAGAAGCTTCCAGGCTCAGCATTCCAATCATGCTTGTTGACGTCATAGAAGGAAAACGCGCGACGGTCCAAGGTGACCGTCACTCGCTTCTTCTCTCCTGGCTTCAGCATGACCTTGGCGAAACCTTTCAATTCCTTCACAGGACGCGGCACACTGGCGTGAGAGTCCCCTACGTAGACTTCTGCGACCTCCGCTCCGGCACGGCGCCCGGTGTTCGTAACATCGAAGGACACGGAAATCGGCTGCCTCAAATCGCCCGACGCTGGGCTGACTTGCAGATTGGTATAACTGAAGGTGGTGTAAGAGAGCCCGAACCCGAAGGGGAACATCGGCTTCACGGTGGAGCGATCAAAATGGCGATAGCCCAGGAACACGCCCTCTGAATATTTCACGCTCTTTTCGGAGCCTTGCGGGTAATAGCTATGGAAGGTAGGACTATCCTCCCAGCGTTTTTCGAATGACGCGGGAAGTTTCCCGGATGGACTGTAGTCTCCAAAAACCAGTTGCGCCAGCGCACTTCCGCCCTCCTGTCCTGGATACCACGCCTCCACAACGGCAGCCACATTGTCGATCCACTTCGTCATGTCGACATTGCCGCCGGAAGTGATCACCACGATCGTGTTCTTGTTAACGCTGCTGATCTGGCGGATCAGTTCATCCTGACCTCCCGGGAGACTGAACGTCCGATCAAAGCCTTCACCCTCGGTTGCCGGATCAAATCCGACACATACGATGGCGACGTCAGCTTTCTGCGCGAGCGGCTTGGTGGTTCGACCGACATAGTCCTCTGCTCTCGCCACACCGAATCCCACCACGGCGGAACCAACCGACTCGAAGTACTCGAAGCGAATCTTGTATGCATGTCCTGCCTCAAGACGTTTGCCAAAAGTGTCCAACGTTTCCGAGTGCGGCTGCCAATCATCGATCACCAACTGGTCGTCCAGGTACAGACGCACGCCATCATCGGCAGAACTGTAAAATTTGTAGTCCCCTGTCGCTTTAGGTACGAAGTATCCTTGCCACCGAACGGAGTAGTGATCCGTCGGTTGCCCGTCCATAAAACTGCCCGAGCCCCAATTGAATTGAACACGAGTGTCAGTTCTGGACAGCACCGGGCTTCCTTGCAACTGATCGTTCGCGAAATACTCTGCCTTCATTCCCGGGCCGCCATTGGGCTCCGTCACAAATTCGGAACGCTCAAATACTTCGCTCAACGGTGGAGTGTCCACGTCGTACAGGACGTTCACGTTCGTACCCAGATAGTTGCTGATGCCTTCCAGATAACTTACGGAATTGAAGGGCTTTGTCTGTGAGCTGCC
>DASTGW010000280.1:0-4352 GCA_035718705.1 Terriglobales bacterium
GACCTCTCGACGGGAACGTACAGCCAAGGTTCGAGATCGCAGGTGATTATCGCGGGTGCGCGAGCGACGTTCGGACGTGATTCTTCGGCGATGGTGCACAACGATCCGCGCAATGACAAGCACGAAATTTTAGTTAAGCACGGTGAAGGCGAAGTGAAGCGCGGCAATGAAACGTTGAAGATGTCGGAGTTCGAGCAGGTTTCGTTTTCGACCACCGCGCCGAAGATGACGAAGGAAAAGCAGTTGGCTCCGCCGACGTTGATCGCACCGGCGAACATGCTGCCGATTTTCCTGCTGGATCCAAAGGCGCCGGTGCAGTTCTCATGGTCGCCGGTGAACGCAAGCATCGATTATCGGGTGCGGATTTCCCGCAACCCGTATTTTTCGTCGACAGTATTTGATAAGGCTGTGAATGGAACCGATACCCAGATTTCGGGATTAGGGGAAGGGGCGTTCTACTGGTCCGTGCAGTCGCAAGATATCAATGGACACGCCTCGATTGAAAGCGAGCGCAACCGATTCACGGTTATCCGTAAGGGACCGGAGAATGTGTCGATCCTGCTGGAGTTGGGTCCGGTGGTGCAGCACGGTCATGTGCTGGAGATTAAGGGAAAGACCGAGGCCAACGCACGAGTAATGGTGAATGGCCAGGAAGTGCCATACATCGGAAGCGACGGCAGTTTCCAGTACTTTTCGCCGCCTCTGCCGAACGGCGAGAACACAGTAACGATTACGGCGCAGAATACGCACGGCGGTGTGAAAACGCTGCAAAAAAAGGTCGTAATTCAGTAGACACCCTCAGGCGAGCCGGCAGCTTTTCTGGCATGATGGAAGCAGCAGGAACTCTTGAGAAGTTAAAGGTTTAGGCGCCGGGCGGGGCGGAGCACGAAAGTAGCGGGTTCCGGATGCCGGGCGGACGGGGAATCGGAGACTTCGGTTCCAGACGGGCTCAGTAACATCTATATAGAATCAGAGTGGCTGGTTGTTTCGGTGCGACCGGCTAACTCTCAAAGAGAGCAGAAGTAAGGTATGTCATCCAACGGATTCGGCGGTACGTCGCGTTTTCATAACCTGCGTTCGCTGTTCAGCGTTTTCTCCAGCGATCTGGCAATCGATCTCGGCACGGCCAACACTCTCGTTTACGCCAAGGGCAAAGGCATCGTGGTGAATGAGCCTTCGATTGTCGCCATCAACAAAAATACGGGCGAAGTGGAAGCTGTTGGCAAAGAGGCGAAAGAAATGTTGGGCCGCACGCCGGGCAACATCGTCGCCATCAAGCCGATGAAGGATGGCGTGATCGCCGACTTCAAGGTCACCGAGAAGATGTTGAACTACTTCATCCAGAAGGCGCACAACCGCAAGATGCTGGTGCATCCGCGGATCGTGATCGGCGTGCCTTCAGAAATCACGCAGGTGGAAAAGCGCGCCGTGATGGACAGCGCGTATCGCGCGAAGGCCAGCGAAGTTCACCTCGTGGAACAGGCGATGGTGGCAGCCATCGGTGCGGGACTTCCGATCACCGAACCGAGCGGCAACATGGTTGTCGACATCGGCGGCGGCACCACAGATATCGCCGTGATTTCCTTGAGCGGCATCGTCTATTCGCGTTCCGTGCGTATGGCCGGCAACCAGATGGACGAAGCCGTGATGAACTACCTGAAGCGCAAGTACAACTTGCTGATCGGTGAGCGCACGGCGGAACAGATCAAGATGGAAATCGGCTCGGCGTATCCGCTGGATAAGCCGTTGACGATGGAGATCAAGGGCCGCAACCTGATCGAGGGCGTTCCGAAGTCGATCACGATCGACGACAGCGAAATTCGCGAAGCACTGAGCGAGTGCGTGGCGACGATCATGAACGCGATCCGCGTGGCATTGGAACGTACGCCTCCGGAGCTTTCGGCCGACATCAGCGATCGCGGCATCGTGTTGACGGGCGGTGGAGCACTGCTGAAGAACCTCGATAAGCGCATCCGCGAAGAAACGGGCCTGCCGGTGTCGATCGCGGATGATCCGCTGGCGAGCGTGGTGCTGGGCACCGGCAAGATGCTCAGCGACTTCAAGCTGCTGCGTAAGATTTCGATCGAGTAAAGAAGTACCCAGTAGCCAGTACCAAGTTCCGAGTAACTGGCTACTGGCTTGTGTTTTCACTGGATACTGAGTACTGGCTACTGGGAACTGTATGGAAAACGTCATCAGCCGATTTCGGAATACGGCCAACCTGATCGTGCTGGCGGCGGTGCTGGTCCTGCAGGTGGTGGGACTGGCGGTGCAGGTCAAGCGCCCGGCGGAAGCAGGATCCACCCGCCTGATCCGCGTCTGGGCAATCTCGGTTGTAACTCCTCTCACGCGCGCGGTGGTTCACACCCAGGATTGGTTCTCCGACACGTGGCACAACTACGTGTGGCTGCGCGGTGTGCGCAAGCAGAACGAAGACCTGCAAAACGAAATCGTACAGATGAAGATGCGAGAAGTGCGCATGGTGGAAGATGCGAACCAGGCGCGTCGTCTGCAACTCCTGCTCGGATTCAAAGAGAAGTACATCTCGAAGACGGTCCCGGCGCAGGTAATTTCGACTACGGGTTCGGAATTCTCGCGCGCGATCTACATCGATAAAGGTTCCAAAGAAGGTATCGCGACCGATATGCCGGTGGTGACTCCGACTGGTGTTGTGGGCAAGGTGCTGCATGTTTATCCGACGACGTCGCTGGTGCTGCTGATCAACGATCCGACGAGCGGCGCGGGAGTGATTCTCGAGAAGTCGCGGCTACAGGGCATATTGAAAGGCGATGTGCGTGCGAACGGCACCCTGATGCTGTCGAATGTCATGTCCGACGAGAAAGTGGAAGTCGGCGAGCGCATTCTGACCAGTGGCGGCGATCGCATTTTCCCCAAGGGTATGTTGGTGGGAACCGTTTCAGCCGTCGGGCCGGGTCAAGACCTGTTCCTGAACATCCGCGTGAAGCCGGCGACGTCCTTGAGCAAGCTGGAAGAAGTGCTGGTGATCACGAAGATGGAAGACCGCGCGCCGGACGCCGTTGCTTCCGATGCGCCGATACGCGCCATAGATATTCTTGCCGAACGGCTGCCGACGGTTGCGCCACCTCCGCCTGGCGGAGAAGGCTCGGCTAATAAGACTGGAACCGCCACAGCTGCAGCCACAACCCCGGGTCAGAAGACTCCGGCGGAGTTGAAGGCTATTCCAAAGAACCCCACGCAACAGGCAGTTAAGCCGGATGTTCCGAAACCGGTGAAGGCGGCGCAAGTGACGCCGACGGTGAAGGAACCCGAAACCAATAAGGAAGTGCCACGCCAGTGACGACGACCACGATGACAAACCAGAGGCCGGATCGCATCGAAGTCTACCGGTTCAATCCGGCAGTCACGGTGGGCGTGGTGATTGCGTCGCTGATCCTGCAGGCATTCCTGCCGGTGAAGCTTGGATTCTTCCGAGTTTTCGATCTGCCACTGATCGTGACCATCTTCTTCGCCGTAGCGCGGCGGAGCCAGGTGACCGGCTGCCTGACCGGCGCTGTCATCGGCCTATTACAGGACAGCCTGGCGCACCAACCACTGGGCGTCTTTGGTATAGCTAAGACGGTCGTGGGTTATGCGGCGTCGTCGTTGGGCGCGAAGATTGATGTTGAGAATCCGGGATCGCGGTTGCTGATGACGATGGGCTTCTACCTGGTGCATGAGTCGATTTATCTCGTCATTGCCCGCGGACTGGTTGGCCTCGACCGCCAGTGGATGTGGGGCCACGAACTGCGCAATGCCGTTGCTAATGCCGTGCTCGCGGTGGTGGTGTTTGCGGTGCTGGATAAGTTTAAGCAGCGGTAGAGCAGTATCGAGTCCCCAGTATTCAGTACCCAGTACCGACTCCCTAAGCTAGCTCCTGAAAATTGATGAGGCGCCCGTAGATCAGCTTCGTGATCTCTTGGGCCAGATCCTTGTTTTGGCCTGGCTCGGCTTGGTGTGCCTGGCGGAGCAGGTTACGGGCGGTGCCGTTGGTCAGGTAGCCATGCTTTCGCAGGTCGCTGACGATGTGCAGCGGGGTGGAGTCTCCGCCGTTGGCGTACCACTGGTCGCAGAGGCGCCGGATAGCGTTGATGTCGAGGTTCGAGACCTGGGCAATCTCGCCACCGAGCTTGTGAGCCGCCTGGCCTTCAGCTTCCTCGAGTTTCACATAAGCCAGGTTGATGCTTTTGCGTCCGCCGTGCTCGAAGAGGATGGTGGCGACGGTGCCGCTGGTGGAGAGCACCTCTCCAACGCCCCATTCGGGCTTGGCGGGATGGGTGACAAAGCGCATTGCAGATTGTTGATTGTAAACGGTGACACCGTAAGTAATACTC
>DASTGW010000281.1:0-9392 GCA_035718705.1 Terriglobales bacterium
GTTTCAGTTGTGAAGAACGTTTGCGCGGCATCATTCGCGGTGCCCTTGACCGCGAGATGATGGTGGCGCTATCGACTCAGTTTACGTGTAGTCGGCAACTCGGATGTTACGAGGAAAGATTAATCATAATCTTTTCTTTCAGAGCAGCAGAATACAGCCCCGGAAGCTGGGGGCTGAATGGGAGCGGGCGGCATCCGATCGCTCGCTTCTCTCGCGATGTATTCCCATCGATATTTGGGTTGGGTGCCCAAAGACCAAAGTGTGTGGATGCGACGATGACACGAAGACGCACAATATCGACAACGTGGTTGCGTCTCAGGCAGGCACTTGAGGCAGTGTCCGCGAAGACTGTTCACGTCCACACCGCACATGGCGCTGGTTACAAATTGCTTTCCTAGCAAAAAGCTCCGTCACGGATCACTAACTGAAGAATGCTGCTCTTTGCGGAGCAGCATTGTCTAGTTGTTTGCAATGAGGTGCTAGCCGCGTATTCTGCGACGCAAAACACCTCCGACTCCCAACAGTCCCGTGGACATCATCAACAAGCTGGCAGGTTCCGGAACTGCGTTCGTGGCTGTAGTTATTTCGAAGTTGTCGGCGGTGAAGTCCGGCAATTCATTCTTACCTTCGGCTCCATTCAGGTTCAGCATGCGAGCCAGGATCTTCAGATCAGAAGTGTTGGAACTCAGATCGGTGGAGTACACGAGTCGAGGCAAATCGAGACTTTGATTGAAGTAGATAAAGAAGCCGGCTCCTGGCGTCGTAATTCGATCCGCAATCAAGTTTGCGGCCTGTCCAGCTCCAAACGGTGTGAGCGGGTTGTTATCGTCGTCGAATGTTTCTAGTACAACCACGTTGACTCCGCCTGATGGCACCCCTTGAGCCGTGCTGTTGACGAAGTTCACCGGTCCCGATACGCCAAAAGCAGGCGATGAAAATTGGAAAACATCCCTTCCTGGAGAAAACGAGATGAACTGTTCTCCGCCGACGATTTGCCTACCCGGAACGCCCAGCACAGGGGTTCCGGCAAAAGGGTCGGTATCGAAGGTGAAAGTAGTTGCACTGGCAGCCAAAGACAGCAGCAAGACTGCCAGGCCGAGAGTGTAGATGCTACGACGCATGAGGTTTCTCCTTACGGTTCTCTTAATTGCTTATGGCTTACATCGGCGACTGGTCGAAGAGTGATCCCGTTAACGTCCGGTTGCTCGTGAGCGAGACCATTTCTTGAACACGACGCTGCACACATTCAAAGGAATAACGGCGTTCTCCGGCACCATCAGGTTCGCGATGGTGCATTCATGTTCAGCTACCGATGTGCATCTGACGAATGCAAGGCAGAGTTGGTTACACTACAGCTGTAATCAGATTGTTAATTTGTATTCAGTTGCTGTGGAGACTGGAGGGTTGAATCCCGCCGCGTCGTGCATTTCCACGAGGGAGTGCGCTCAGTTTCACTAAACTGCTTCGTTGTGTCTTCCGAAAGCGTTTCTCAAGATTGTTCAACGAGAAAGTTATTTTTCGGATTCAGCGGCTCGCACCGCACGAGTGATCAGAACTCGTCGATCATCCAGGCGTTGGCATCCCTGCCAACGCTCCAAAGTGCAGCGTGACGTCCGTCTGGAGATTGCAATACGCCAGCCCACCTTGCTGCGGGCTTTTGCCAGAAAGGCCGCGTAGTGCCGTTCAGGCCCACATAAGTAATGACGGCTCCAGTCGCAGACCGACTGGATACGAAGAGACCGCGAGAATTACTGGCCCAGTTCAAATCCACGAGTTTAGGTTGCGAGGCCAACAGGAGCGTCTTGGTTACGCCGCTCTTGAGGGAGAGCAACCGGATCCAATTGTGGTCTCTTCGCAGGATCGCGATAGAGGAACCATCGGGAGCGAGTTGCCAGGCATAATCCTCACCTACCCGCGCGCTACTGCCCGGCTCTACTGGGATTTTGATCAACTCTCGTTGCGCGCCGGTTTCAGGATCGAACTTCGTTATCACCAAATCGTTGGTGTTCGACGCCATCTGTCCGAAGATGCAGAGGTTGGCGGCAATGTCGCTACACCAATACTGAACGAAACCGTTGGTATCAAAGAGCAATCGCTGATTTCCGTTCTTGTCTTGCCGATAAATGGCAGAGTCGTACTTGCCATTGGGCGAGCCCTCGAGGAGTAGCGCTGACCGATCTGGCGTCAACCGTGCAATATAGAAGTTCATTCCAGGGGTGGATGTGACAAGTTGCGATGGGCTGCCAGCATCGATGGCCTGGCTGTAAATGAGCCGATTCTCCGCTCGCTTCGACGAAAAAATCATCTCGCGAGAGTCGCTGCTCCAGGCCAGCGGGATATTGAAGTTGTCATCAATTTTCAAATCTCTTACGCTGCCAAGACCTTTGCCGGCATTGGTGATCTCTCCCACGAAGGTGGAAATGCGAGAACTACCTCTCAAGAAGACCAACTGCTTTCCGTCTGCACTGCCGCTTAACGCTTGGACGAAGAAACCTGACCAGTCGGTCACACGTCGCGACGGTCCTTTCGCAACTCCGTTCCCGTCCACCTTTAGTTCCCATAAATTGTCCGACTCGGTTCCCCCGGGATCTCCGGTTCGCGAATAGATGAATCGCTCCGAAGATGTCCAGGCATAAGCATCCAATCTCGGTTCGCGAACGATGGTTGCTTCGTTCGTGCCGTCCAAGTCGCAACTTCTGACGGAAATATCGGGCCTGTCTTCCTGATGGCGCACGTAGATGTAAACCACCCTGGAACCAGTCGGTGACCACCCAAGCAACTGAAACCCTGACTGGTCTTCGGCGGACTTAATGCGGTGCGGCGTCTCGCCTTTAGGCCCCATTAGCCACAATTCGGGTGCGCCAGAATTTCGAAAACCCGATGCATACAGAATTTTCGAACCGTCGGGCGACGGCTTTACTGACTCAAACAATCCTTCGATCTCTGCAACTTTTTCCGCCTTGCCATCCGTAATCGACACCGACCAAACCTGGGAAAGCGATCCTTCTGTTGAACTTGACGCCAGGAATCGCGTTGAATCCGGATACCATCCTCCGAAAGCCCGGCTCGCATTATCATTCCCCAGCTCTGGCGGCACTGAAATTCTCACCGGTGCGCTCGTGTCGACGGATTCCACGTGAATACCATGCAAGTCCGCATAGCCCAAGTACTTCCCATTGGGAGACAGTACCGCGTTGAGGACCGGAGCCTCGACGGAGTTCGCAGTCAATCTTCGCTGCTTGATTTCCTTCAAAGGTGTCAATCGACGAGAAAGGAGCCAGGTGGTGGCGGACGCGAGCGCAAGTGTCAGGGCGACGAGGAACATCGCAAGAACGCGGCCTCGGTGTCTGCGTATAAACTTGGTTGCTCGGTAAGCAAATGCGTCCGGTCGGGCACTGATCGGCTCGCTGTTCAAATAGCGTCGTAAGTCGTCCGCCAGTGCTTTCGCTGAACTGTAACGCTCATGCGGGTTTTTTTTGATTGCCTTAATCACGACCGTATCAAGGTCGCCTCGCAGCAGCCGCACCAACTTTTCGGGTGTAGTCGACCGTCGAGCGGCAGCACTCACTTGCTCCTCGCCTTGATTCCTGCTGATCACGGCTTCTGACGGGCGCACGGGCTCGCGGTCCAGAATCGCTTTGACCAGATCTGCGGGTGCGTTCGTGACGGTCTTGGTCGGATGTTGTCCGGTCAACAAAACATAGAGCAATACGCCTAAGGCATACACATCGGTGGCCGTCGTCACAGGTTGACCCGTGAGTTGTTCGGGCGCCGCGTATTCAGGCGTTAGAGCGCGGCCGCCTTCAACTGTGAGCTGCACTCTGTCATCTTTGGCATTAATTTCAAGAAGTTTTGCGATGCCAAAATCGAGCAATTTGACGCACCCGTCATGGCTGACTAATACGTTGGAGGGCTTCAGGTCACGATGAACAATGAAGTTAGTATGCGCGTGGTCAACCGCGGCGACCACATCCAAAAAGAGTTGTACTCGGGATGTGATCGGAAGTTGTCGCTGATCACAGTATCGATCGATGTGGTCACCCTCAATATGCTCAAGCACGAGATATGGGGACCCGGACTGTGATACGCCGGCATCGATCAATTCAGCTATGTGCGGGTGGGCCAAGCGCCCTAAAATGATGCCCTCTCGCTGGAACCTCTCCTCACCGCCCTTCCCTAACAGAGCGATGTTGAGAAACTTGACCGCGACCCTACGCTCGAAACGTCCGTCGTTTCTCTCAGCGAGCCAGACCGTTCCCATACCGCCCTGCCCGATCTCGGAAACTAGCGTGTATGCGCCAATCGATTGGCCGCTAAGTCCTGATTTCTCTGGCAGCGCGATCACGCGATCATTAAGAAAATTCTCCCTTTCCAGTGCCTGATGCTGATCGAGAAGTCGTTCCAGTTGATCTGCCTGTCCAGGATTTTCCTTTCGCAGAAACGACAGCCACTCGACCCTCTCCTCGCCCGTCATGTCCAGCGCTTTTTCCAACTGCGGACTCAGGGCCTGCCATTCATCAGGGCGCAGTCCAGGCATAGCTTCCTCAGTGCGAAGAATCCGAACGTAAACTTTGGTGGAGATAAATACGAGCCTTTTCCCACCTTCTCTGAACCGTACGTTCGGACAGTTTGTACATGGCGGCAATCTCTGCGAACGAGAACCCACAAAAGAATTTGAGGTCCACTACTTCGGCTAGTTCCGGTTCAAATGCAGCGAGTTGATTCAGAGCGTCGCTGATTAATGAAAGTTCGTCGGCATCTGCGGGTCCTTGGAGAACGTCCCCATCGAGCGACGTAATATCAAACTCACCACCGCGCTTCTGAGCACTGCGACTCCGGACATGGTCGATGATGATGCCTCGCATTACACGAGATGCATAACCCATGAAGCGTGCCTGGTCAGGAAATAGCGAATCGTCCTTTGACGACATACCGAGATACGCTTCGTGCAAAAGCGTCGTGACACTTAGGCTGACCGGACCTCCACGCCACAGTTCTCGCTTTGCCAGCCGATGCAGCTCTGCATACAAGGTACTAAACAACGCTGTGGTGGCTATGCTTTCGTTTTGCTGATTCGGGCCTTTGGCGGAAGCTGATGTCACGCCTACCTCCGGTAAAAACAGAGCCCGTAGAATCGTTGGTTTGGTGAATTCAGATCATTGATGCTGCGGTATTCACTAAAGAATCAACTTTTGTGAGATTACCTGGGGGCCGAAGGACCAAAAGTCATTGGCCATCAGTCGCCCACCGAAGGTCTGGGCCGATAATCCAGAAGAATCGACGTATCCCCCTTCGTTTCATCAGCTTCGGCAGGAAGGCTTGAGCGGGCTATTCGATCGTTGCCTAAAACGTAGTCGTCACCTGTCGTCTTTTCTCAGCCGTTTTCGTTACCACAAACAGAGAGCCTGGAATCCCCAGATCCCTAAGCGAGAAAAATTCTGTATGTGGAAGAGCACTGCTCCTACCCGATATTCGTCTCTGTCCCTCAAAGATGTTGTCTGCTTGTGTGCTGTGTCGACGGATGATGAAGCTTGGGAAGAGTTTGTTTCGAGAGTCGCAACCCCGATCAGTCTGACCATAATGCGCACCGCCTCTCTCTGGGGTGCGCCCTCGAAGAGCTTGGTCGAAGACTTGATCCAGGTGACCTATCTCAAGCTCTGGGAGGGCGGCCTCCGACTGCTTAAAGAGTTTGCACTCCAGCATCCCGAAGCCATCCTGGGATATCTGAAGCGGACTGCCGCAAACGTCGCTCACGATTACTTTAAGCATGGCCACAACCAATCGTCCGGCGGCGACCGACCTCACGTCTCGACCAGCGATGTGGATCCGGAGGCCAGTAATGAAACACTCGGGAGCCAAAACAACATTGATCGCGAAATCCTACTGGCCGAGATCGACGAACTTCTAAAGCGAAGTGGCTCTGGACCCGATCAGGAACGTGATTGCACCATCTTCTGGCTTTATTTTCGACAGGGAATGAGCACGAGGGAAATAGCTTCGCTACCCACCATGGAACTGAGCGCCAAGGGAGTCGGAAGCGTCATCGAGCGCCTGAAACGCAGTATTCGCGAGGATATTGTGGGAGAAAGACTAGCGTTGCAGACCACCATCGAAATGGACGAGGAAGGTGGCTAAAAGCAAATTTCCAAAGAAATTCGTATGGGTATATATGGAGGCTTTGGGGCTTGACTCGTCCACTCGACAAACATATCGATAGCCAGGAGCTCGAAATCCTGGTGTCTTACTTTTTAGGTGCCGGACCTGGATTCCAAGGACCTCCAACCGAAAATGCCCTCATTGCATCGCGTCACGTGCGTTCCTGCTTACCGTGTACCGATAAGGTATCAAAATATCGGGGGTTAATGGACCGATCGCCCTCCCTCCAAACGTTCACTTCTGTCTCGGCAGAGACCGATTGCCGAGAGAATGACGATGTCGACTGGGAGGAGGTGGCTGCCGGACTCTGGCCACCATTAAGAGCATCTAAACTGATCGCCCACGCCGCCGTTTGTGACGATTGTGGCCCGCGTCTCCGCGACGCTGCTTTCATCTACAACGACGAGCCATCTCCTAGGGAAGCGAAGTTTCTGGCGGAATTAAGGCCCCCATCACGACCAAAACCAACGCGGGTAACTCCGCCGTATTGGCCAAGGCAGTGGCCAATCATGCGTTGGGTATCCGTTTCAGCGCTAGTGTTCACGTTGTTTGTCACGGCCTTCATTCTGCTTCGGCCTGCACCGCGAGCGTCCTTATCTGGCCTCGAATTCGCCGAACTGGCGGTGCACACTCACAAGCAGTATGCCAGTGGAAAGCTTGAACTCGATGTTCGGTCGGATTCGCAACGACTGCTGAATGATTGGCTGAAACAGACACTTCCTTTCCCATTGGCGTTGCCGGAGAATCCTCCGGCACCCGGCGAGGTACGGCCTTACCAGATCGAAGGCGCGCGGCTTGTACGAGCCGGAGGCAAATCCGCGGCCTTCATTGCTTACCAACTGAAATCCGGTCCTTCGACTTTGATCGTCACTCCCGACTCGGTGGCCGTAGCTTCAGGGGGCGTAGCAGCGAATTTCAAGAAGGTGAGCTTTCACTACGCGACCGTCGAGGGGTACAAGGTTGTCACCTGGACGCAGCATGGGCGGACATACGCTTTGGTCTCCCGGGAAGGCAACAGCACGCAACAATCTTGCATGATTTGCCATTCCGCAATGAGGGACCGTGACCTGACCAACACTCCGACTCCTTTAGCTAAGCCCATCCTGCAATAGTGTCGATCCATAAAGTCCGATCATCTCCGAACAGGTGTGCCCCTCAAAAGCAAAAGCCCCCGAATTGTCGTCTTGTCATGTGAGACCAATTAACTCATTCAAAATCCCCTTGCGGGCCGCTCTGTATGCGAGATTGAAGTGGTGTCCATATGCAAGCTTTGACGACACAACACGAGATTGATGACGACACGGCGCTGGTGCGCTCCGCCAAAGAAGGAAATGTAGCTGCGTTTGAGCAATTGATAACGCGTCACACGGCGATGGTCTTTCGAATCGCAATGCACATTCTGTCATCTCGCGAAGACGCTGAAGATGTCCTGCAGGATGCATTCTTGAACGCCTTTCAGAATCTGAGTGGCTTTGAGGAGCGCTCGCGTTTTTCGACATGGCTCACCAAGATTGTTGTCAATTCAGCTTTGACGAAGCTTCGAAGTTTGAAGCGATCGAAGACAACTTCACTGGACGAAGAATCCGAGGATGGTAGCGCGCTGGTAGACACAGTCGCCGACTGGGGACCTAACCCGGAACAACTCTACCGAAAGACGGAGTTGAGAGCCATCTTGCTGCACGCTCTGGCTTCACTCACGGAAGGCTGCAGAGTGGTTTTCCTGCTTCGCGACGTCGAGGGTCTGTCCACGGCAGAAACAGCTGAAATGCTGGAACTGAGCATCAGCAATGTGAAAACGAAACTCTTGCGGGCGCGGCTAAAGCTTCGTGAGAGGCTGAGCAAACACTTTGAGCACAATAACAAGTTCGCTGAGTCATCGCATTTGCGGCAGATTCGGGGCGAACTGAGGGCCTAGGAATCACAATCGGCTCTAGATGCCCAAAGGAGGCGTCAACAGATTGAAATTCTTAAGACCACACGTCCTCTTCTTTACGTGCCTGCTCCTGCTGGCAACGACGCCCGTCGCCACTGCGCAGACCACCTCCGGATTTCGCCAATCCGACTTAACGTGCCAGGCTCAGTGCTCAGCACCGAATCAATCGGATTCCCTCGTTCATCCTTGGGGCGTTAGCTTCCTTGCTCATCAGAATTTCTTCATCGCGGAGAATGGTGCAGGCAGAGTCGACGGATACGACATCACCGGGGTTCTCTCGTCGAGCGTAACGATCCCGTTGCCCGGAGGATCAACCGCAGGCGTTTCAAAGCCGACCGGCATCGTCGTCGACCCCGACTTGAACATTAGAATTGGAAGAACTGCCTTCGAACTCTTCGCCGCAACCCAAGAGGGCACCATCGTTGGCTTTACGTTTCAGAATGGGGCGCCAAGCCAAGCCGCAATTATCGTCGATCATTCTCTTAGCGCCGAGTTCACCGGGCTCACGCTTTTACATCCGACTTGCTGCAATCCTGTTCTAGCGGCTGCCAACTTCCACGATGGCGAGATCGAAGTCTTTGGCCCCTCGCAAATTGCTCTGCCCGGTGCATTCGAGGATCCAAATCTTCCCGCTGGCTACGCACCTTTCAACATCCAAACCATCGGCAATCAAGTTTTCGTCACCTTTGCCAAACAGGATGAGTCCAGGCGCACGCCGGTGGCAGGAGACGGCCTTGGAATCGTCAGTGTCTTCGATCAGGACGGTAACTTTATCCGCCGTTTTGTTTCCAACGGTGGAAACTTGAATGCTCCTTGGGGGATCACCGCGACCTCTGCCAATTTCGGCCCGTTCGCGAATGACATCCTGGTCGGCAACGCGGGCGACGGCCGAATTGATGTGTACGATCCTGCAACAGCTGAATTCCTCGGTCCGCTTGTGGACGGAGAACAAAAGCCGATCAGTAACGCTGAACTTCGTGGATTATTGTTTCGCAATGACGACGCCGGGGATCCAGACAGCCTTTTCTTCGTGGCGAATCCTGAAATTGATGGAGTTGCAACCGGCTTATTCTCAACTATCGGTGTCGGCAGACTCACCACAACCAGGCTAACGGTACAGAATGCAATCCTCGGCATAGAGGCCAGTCTCGTCGCTGACGTAAGGCCGTCTGTTGGAGGCGGCACTGTATCGGGAAAAGTGGTCTTCTTCGACAATGGGACACGCCTCGACGATGACGGCGTCGTCAATGGTTCCGCAGGCATCGTCACTACTTTTACTCACTCCGGAATTCACACAATCACC
>DASTGW010000282.1:0-5259 GCA_035718705.1 Terriglobales bacterium
CGGGACCTTCTCCACTTCCCAAAGAAGAGCGCGGAACGGGCGCAATCCGCAAACGGGTGCGGTGATAAAGATTGCCGCGCGCAAGGTAGCCAAATTCACTGCGGGGGCTGAACTTCGGAAGGCAGTTAACCGGACAAAGTAAGGTTGCAAGAGCAGGCGATGGCGGCAGGGAGTTGACCCTGCCGCTTTTGCTTTTTCTCGGGACGGGCACTTGGGGCGTTGCCTGCGTCCGAGAGCAGCACCGGCAGGCTAGGCCACGAATCCTGGCCTTTCGGGGCAGCATCGTACAATAGGCTGAGATGGCAACGACGCCAGAGCTCGTGCAGATTGATCTGGGTCCGCTGCGGACGCGACCCAAGCCGGAGTGGCTGAAGGCACGCGCCCCGATGGGCGAGAACTACCACGAGCTGAAGAAATTGGCGCGGGGGCTAGGTTTGCACACGGTATGCGAGTCGGCGCAATGCCCCAACATTGGGGAGTGCTGGAACCACCGGACGGCTACTTTCATGCTGTTGGGCGACATCTGCACCCGGCGCTGTGGTTTCTGCGCCGTGCCGAAGGGTCGTCCCGGCACGATCGACATCGATGAACCGCGCCGTGTCGCCGAAGCGGTTGCGACGTTGGGTCTGAAGCACGCAGTGGTCACCAGCGTGAATCGCGACGATGACAACGTTGGCGGAGCGAAAATCTTTGCCGAGACGATCCGCGGGATCAAACAGTTGGTGCCTGATTGCCATGTGGAAGTGTTGATTCCTGACTTCCAAGGGCGTCGCGATTGCCTCGAGATCGTGCTCGACGCGGGTCCCGATATCCTGAATCACAACACTGAGACCGTTCCGCGGCTATACCGTTCCGTGCGCAGTGGCGCGAATTTCAAGCGCTCGATGGAGTTGCTCTCCAACGCGAAGGCAATTAATCCCGACGTGGCGACGAAGACCGGCGTCATGGCGGGACTCGGCGAAGAAATCTCTGAACTGCTCGACTGCTTCCGGCAGATGGCAGAACGCAAGGTCGACATCCTGACTGTCGGCCAGTACCTGCGGCCCTCGAAGAACCAACTGCCGATGATCCGCTACTACACGCCGGCGGAGTTCACCTTCCTCAAGGAAGAGGCGCTGAAGATGGGCTTCAAACACGTGGAATCGGGTCCACTCGTGCGCTCCAGCTATCACGCGCATGAGCAGGCGGAAGCTACGCGCAAGGTGCCGGGACTCGCCATCGTGCAGTAATATCTCAGGCCTCAGTTCGAGCGAGGCCTGATGCTACGTAACTTCTTCGTTGTTGCCGCCGTGCTATTTCTACTTTCGGTCGCCGTTGCGCAACCGAAAGCTCCCTCTGACGCGCTCCAGGTTTACTTCATCGACGTCGAAGGCGGACAGGCCACTCTCTTCGTCACTCCGCAGCATGAATCGCTGCTCATCGATACAGGCTGGCCTACGGAATCAGCCAAGCGCATCGTCGACGTTGCGCACAAGGCAGGACTGAGCAGGATCGACTACGTCCTGATCACGCACTACCACGAAGACCATGTAGGCGGAGTCGGAGAGCTGGTGAAGATGATTCCCGTCGGCACGTTCATCGATCACGGCGAGAACCGCGAGACACCCACTCCGGCGCGCGATCCGCTGATCAAGACCTACAAGACCATTCTGGCCGACAAGCAATACAAACACCTGGTGCTCAAACCGGGTGACTCGCTACCTATCAAGGGGATGGAGTCGGTAGTCGTCAGTGGCGACGGAAACGTCATCGCAAAGCCGCTCGCAGGAGGTGGCCAGAAGAATGCCGCCTGCGAAGGCAGCCAGAAATATCCTGCCGATCAGACTGAGAATGGCCGATCACTCGGCGTGCTGTTCACGTTCGGTTCGCTGCGCATTCTCGATCTTGGGGATCTAACCTCAGATCGCGAACTAGCGTTGATGTGTCCGGTGAACAATCTCGGTCGCGTGGACATCTACATCGTTTCGCATCATGGATGGAAGGAGAGCGGCAGTCCGGCACTGCTGCGCGGAATCTCGCCGCGAATCGCAATCATGGACAATGGCGCGAAGAAAGGCGGCTCGCCTTCTGCCTGGGACGTAATTCACTCGACTTCATCGGTTGAGGATTTGTGGCAACTGCACTATTCCGAAGAAGGTGGTGCTTCGCATAACTCGCCCGGACCGCTCATCGCAAACCTGCAAGGTCGTGATGCGGGCAACTACCTGGAACTGATCGCCTCACCAGACGGCGGTTTCGATGTGTACAACTCCCGCACGCAGCGAACCAAACACTATCGTGCTCGTGAACAGTAAGGCAGAGGCGATTCCGCGACGGCGCTGGCGGATCGCCGTACTGCTCGGCTTCGGGGTGCTGGTCAACTACTTCGATCGCGTGAATCTTTCTGTCTCTCGCGAAGCGCTTACGCAGCAGTTCGGCATCACGACCATCACGTTCGGCTACCTGCTCAGCGCTTACAGCTGGACGTATGCGGCGATGCAGATCCCGTCGGGAGTTATCCTCGACCGTCTTGGAGTACGTCGTGTGATCCGCGGTGCGACGCTGTTGTGGAGCATCGCTTCTTTCTTCTCCGCTGTTTCCACCGGTGTTGGGAGTTTCTTTTGCGCACGGCTGCTGCTCGGGATCGGCGAAGCGCCAACTTTTCCTGGTAACGCCAAAGCCGTTGGCTACTGGTTTCCTAACTCTGAACGCAGCCTGGCAACCGCGATTTTCGACGCAGCGGCCAAGTTTGCCTCGGCAATCGGTGTGCCCGTCATGGCGTTGCTGATCGTGCACTTCGGTTGGCGACGCATGTTCGCGTTAACGGCTGCGGCAAGCTTTGCTTACTTTTTGGCGTTCTACTTCGTGTATCGGAATCCCGGCGAAGATGCGGGCCTGAGTGAAGAGGAACGCGCCTACATCGCGGCTGGCGGAGCGCAGTCTGAAAAACCAGTTCAGGGACTTGCGCTCGGGTATCTGCTGAAGCAGCGCAAGGTCTGGGGACTGTCACTGGGCAGCGCCGCGTACAACTACTGCTTCTACCTGCTGCTCACCTGGCTGCCAAGCTATCTCTCGGCGGAACTACACATTGATTTGTTGCACTCCGCGTTCTACACGGCGATACCTTGGTTGGTCGCAACCTTCACGGACTTGCTAGTCGGAGGATGGCTGGTGGACGCGTTGATTCAGCGAGGCTACGATGCGAATCGCGTACGACAGTCCATTCTCGTCGGCGGCACGGTACTCGGACTCGGCATCTTCGGCGCTGCCGGGGCGCGGAGCATCAGTTCAGCGTTGTTCTGGATTTCGTTGTCGCTGGGCGGATTGGCGGCCGCTGCGCCGGTGGGGTGGTCCGTGCCGTCGCTGATCGCGCCCCGAGGAACTGTCGGCCAGATCGGCGGAATCGCCAACTTCTGCAGTCAACTTGCGGCCATCAGCGCGCCAATATTTACCGGCTATGTGGTTTCAGCCACCCACTCGTTTAGCGGAGCGTTCGTGCTTGCCGCAGGGATTCTGCTCATCGGAATATTCGGATATGTGGCGCTACTCGGAAGGATTGAGCCAATCCCCGAACCGGCGCGATGAGTTATTCCTTCACGTATCCTGCCGCGCACGCGGCGTCAATCAACTTCAGCACCGTGGGCCATGCCTTCGGCAGACCTGTCTCGACAGCGCGCATGCGATCAAGCACCTGCGCCCGCGTGATGCCGTGCTTCTTCCAGCTCTGCCCGCCGGAATAGAAGTTCTGCATGATGGGCTGAAGACGGTCGAGTGCATTCGCATATTTCGACTCGGGCGATTGTTTATGTTCGAACTCCTGCCAAAGCTCGCGCAATTCGTGTCCTTGATCTACAGGTAGTATTCCGAACAGGCGCTCGGCTGCGCGCTGCTCGCGCTCGTTTTGCGTGACCACATTGACCGTGTCGTAAGCGAAGGTATCGCCGGCATCGATCTCGACGACGTCGTGCACAAGCAGCATCTTCAGCACGCGCGTAAGATCGATGGGTTCTTCTACGTGCTCGATCAGCAGTACGGCCAGTGCGGCGAGGTGCCATGAATGTTCGGCGCTGTTCTCGCGACGCGACGCGTCCATGAGCATCGACTGGCGCAGAACGCCTTTGAGCTTGTCGAGTTCGCGACTGAAGGTGAGCTGTTGTTCGAGGCGGGTCATCCCGTCCATTGTGCCAGATACGGCGTACGCTGATAGACTTCTGTGCCGTGCCGCGCGATCCCATCGAACTCGAGATCTTCAAGAACATCTTTCATTCTATTGCCGAAGAGATGGGAGCAGCGCTGCGTCGCACAGCGTTTTCGCCCAACATCAAGGAACGTCGCGATTACTCGTGCGCTGTCTTCGACGCGAATGCCGAGGTGATTGCGATGGGCGATCACATGCCTGTGCATCTCGGATCGATGCCGATGTCTGTACGTGCGGCGATCGACGACCTGCAGCTAGGTCCGGGTGACATGGCGATGCTGAACGACCCGTTTCGCGGCGGAACGCACCTGCCGGACATTACGCTGGTGGCGCCTGTCTTTATTCCTCGCAAAGGGCGGCAAAAAGCAAAGGCCGCGAAGGCGGATTTTTACGTTGCATCGCGTGCACACCATGCGGATGTTGGCGGAACGTATGCTGGGTCGATGGGAATCTGTCGCGAGATCTACCAGGAAGGCTTTCGTATTCCGCCGGTGAAGATTATGCGCGGCGGCCAGTTGGATCGGGACATTTTGAATCTGTTGCTGGCGAATGTGCGCACACCGGAAGAACGTGAGGGAGATCTTGGCGCGCAGATCGCGGCTTGCCACACGGGAGAGGTTCGACTACGGGAGGTCTGCGAACGATACGGTCTGGCCAGAGTGCAGCAGGCGGCGCGCGAACTGCTCGAGTATTCCGAAGAGATGATGCGCGCGTTGTTAGCAGACGTTCCGGCAGGTACGTATGCAGCAGAGGACTTCCTGGATGACGACGGAGTGAGTGAGGAACCGGTGCGCTTGGCCTGCACGGTGAACTTCACGAACAACCGCGCCAGCATCGATTTCACAGGTTCTTCGCCACAAGTCGCCGGTAGCATCAACGCCGTAGAGGCAATCACCGTCTCGGCGTGCTTTTACGTCTTCCGCTGCTTACTCGCAGACGATGTGCCCGCAACCGCGGGATTGCTTCGCCCGCTTCAGGTGATCGCGCCTGCCGGAACGGTCGTAAATGCGCGACCTCCAGCAGCGGTGGCTGGCGGAAACGTCGAGATGTCACAGCGCATCGTGGATGTGCTGCTGAAGGCC
>DASTGW010000283.1:0-3669 GCA_035718705.1 Terriglobales bacterium
AGAAGCAGCGGTGAAGAAGTTTGTTGCCGACACAGCCGTCCACTTCGGACGCTTGGATATTTGCGTCACCAACGCAGGCGGTCCGCCGGCCAAGCAGTTTCTGGATACCAACTCCGATGAATGGCAGCGAGCTGTGGACGCCAATTTTTTGAGTGTGATTCATTTCGCGAAGGAAGTGATCCCACACATGCAGAAGCGGCACTGGGGGAGGATCATCACCATCACTTCCGTATCAGTGAAGCAGCCGGTGGGAGACCTTATCTACTCGAACGCCGTGCGCGCTTCGGTGGTGGGACTCGTTAAGTCACTCGCCAACGAGTTCGGCAAAGACGGGATCCTGGTGAACAATGTCGGACCCGGCTTCACTGCGACGGACCGCCTGAAGCAGCTGGCTGCTTCCCGCGCGAAGAGTTCCGGCCTTTCCGAGCAGGAGATCTTCGATCGCTGGGCCGCCGATGCTGCGTTGAAGCGGGTGGGAAACCCCGAAGAATTCGCCAGCGTGGTTGCCTTCCTTGCCTCGGAAAAAGCCTCCTATGTGACGGGGCAAACCATCCTGGTAGATGGCGGTTCGTATCGCGGATTGATGTAACGCGTGAGATAGCGAACGCCATTTTCTGCAACTTGCGATTTTGGCCATCCCATCTGCTGGCTTCGAATTCCAACTGTCGAACAAACTCACTTCGTGGGAGGAACCATGGGAGCCATAATCGGCTGGATCATTTTTGGCTTGATCGCCGGAGCCATTGCCAAGCTGCTGATGCCGGGTCGCGATCCCGGCGGATGGATTGTCACCATGCTGCTGGGCATCGCCGGCGCCGTCGTCGGAGGCTGGATCGGCAGTGCGCTTTGGGGCAGCTCGGGCGTCAACGATTGGAGCATCGGGAGCTTTGCGCTCGCCATTGTCGGCGCGATCCTTCTACTTGCGATCTATCGCGTGATCGTCGGACGCCGGCGCGTCACCGGTGGAACCGTGATCGACCGCGATCGCTGGGCGGCCTAACGGCGGACCGGCTTAGCAGGAACGAACCAAGGGCAGCTTCGGCTGCCCTTTTTTGCTATAAGAATCTGCACAGTCCCAAGTACAGTCCAATACTTATGACGGATTCTTCAGCTTCCAATCAGTCCCTGGAAATTCTACTCAGCAACCACGAGCGATTCACTGCGTTTGTCCGCAAGCACGTGCGTGATGGACAGGATGCCGAGGACATAGTTCAATCCGCGTTTGCCCGCATGGTTGAGAAACGCGAAGACATTCGGGACGATGAATCCGTCGTCGCCTGGTTCTATCGCGTTTTACGGAACTCCATCATCGACTACTATCGCCGCAACGATGTTCGGGCCCGTGGAAACGAACAATACGGGAAAGAGTTGGAACGGCTTCAGCCGGTTCTCGATCCCTCGGACCGACAAGATCTCTGCCAATGCCTGTGGCCGGTCATGGATGGCCTGAAACCTGAGTACCGGGATGCGCTCAAGCGCGTCGACCTTGAGGAGCAGTCTCTGGCGGAATTGGCTCGATCCGCGGAAATCTCTGAGAACAACGCTAACGTTCGGCTGCACCGGGCGCGTCGGGCTTTGAAGAAGCAGGTGGAGACCACCTGTGGAGCCTGTGCCACGCATGGATGCCTGGACTGCACATGTCGCAAGCATTCCTGAGTTTTGCATCGAAAGTCCGTTTGGCCCTTGCATCTGCAAAATGGTCGCTCTGCATCTCAAGCGTCGTGGGGTTCGTAGGGACACTTTCGCTGGAGATCGCGGCGGGGCTGATTCTAGTCACAGGTTGGTATTTCTGCTTTGTCCGGTATAACCGCCGGCAGGCCGCCGACATTCTGCTTTGGATCAAAACTGCCTTTTCCGGTCACGCCCAGATCCTTGGCGTTCACTGGATTTCCGCTTCCCGTTTCCACGTGAAGCTTCGACTTTCGCCGAGCGTTTTCCAGCAGTCTTATATCGTGGTTCAGCTTTTGCCCCGCGAGTTCGCCCTAAACTGGTTGTTGAGCAAATTCCGTAAACAACAGGAAATAGCGACCTTTGAGGCCGACTTGGATATCCCTCCAGGCTTCAATCTGGAAGTCCACAATCAGCGCTGGTGTGGGCGCAGCCGCCGCAACGTAAAGCTTGATCCTGAACGCAGCTGTATCCAGAACGTGGGACCGTTCGTGTTAACGACCCGGCGAGACTGGCAGAGGGAAATTACCTCGATGATGAACGCTCTGGTGGCCTCCCGCGACAGCGACTTCCTCAGCGTCAGTTTCCGCAGAAACTCGCCTCATTTGTCGGCCAGCGTCCCGCTTTACTGCCTGTCTCCCGAGAACGCGAATGGAAATAACGTATTTCACGTTCTGCGGGAACTCGCCGATTGCGCCGGAGCCTCGCGGTTCTAAAAGGAAAGGCCGACCCGCAGGCCGGCCAGCGATAAAACTTAAAGCTATCCTTTTAGTTTTGCCAATAAATCTTGTGGGTGAACAGGCTTGGCCAGAATCTCGAACTCATGGCCTTGGGCGCGCGCGCTTTCCAGCAGATCGGCCGTGGCGGCCTGACCGGAAAAGAGCAGGATCTTGCATCCCGGCAGGAAAGCCCGAATGTGAATCGCCGCTTCGATCCCGTTCATGTCGGGCATGATCACATCGCTGATCACGAGATTCGGCTTCACGTCTTTGGCTTTTTCCACAGCGGCCGTCCCCGTGTATACCGCTGTCGCGTCGAAACCATGTTGATTCAGAATGATAGCCAGTGTGTCGGCGATCACCCGCTCATCGTCTACGACCAGTACTTTGGGCTTGCTCTGAGGTGTCGTCATCTTTGTAGCACGTGATTTTGATGCAAAAAGTTGCTAAGGAGCAACTCAGGATTATTCTCTCCCTACAAAATTATAGAGTTGGGCTGTCTACCCGACAACTTAACCCTTGAAGCCAACAGCAGCGGAACCCGCGAAGGACACGTCAACTCACGCCGGTGCTGGCCTCGTCGCCCGACCGCGTTCTCTTACTCGGCCGCCGACTTCGCCTTCGGCTTCCAGCGCAGGATCGGCTGCCTTGCCGCCTTCACCTCATCCAGGCGCGAGATGCGCGTCGTGTGGGGCGCGTTGATCACCACCTCCGGCGTCTGCTCGGCCTCTTCCGCGATCGACTTCATGGCATCAATGAACAGGTCCAATTCCTCCAGCGACTCGCTTTCCGTCGGCTCGATCATCAGTGCGCCTGGAACGATCAACGGAAATGACACCGTGTAAGAGTGGAAGCCGTAGTCGATCAGCCGCTTGGCGATGTCGCCGGTCTTCACTCCCTTCTTTAGCTGGATCTTGTCGTTGAACACTACCTCGTGCAGCGTCTGCGTCTTGTACGGCAGTTCGTAGACGCCCTCCAGCTTCTTGCGAATGTAGTTCGCGTTCAGCACAGCGTCTTCCGTCGTCTGGCGCAGTCCATCCGGCCCGTTGGCCATGATGTACGCCAGCGCGCGCACGTGCATGCCGAAGTTGCCGTAGAACATCCGCACACGTCCGATCGACTGTGGACGGTTGTACTCGAAGCCGAGCGTTCCATCGGCCTTTTCGATCACGGTCGGTGTTGGCAGGAACGGTTCCAGGATCTTCTTCACCGCCACCGGCCCAGATCCCGGACCACCACCACCGTGCGGCGTCGAGAACGTCTTGTGCAGGTTCAGGTGCAT
>DASTGW010000284.1:0-2777 GCA_035718705.1 Terriglobales bacterium
GAAGGCAAGCAGGTCAGCGTTCTGGCAAAGCCGCGACCGGACCTGCTGCCGACAGCGATGCACTTCCCGGATCTGCTAACCATTCCGGCCGGGGATGGCTTCCCTATGCCGGCGCAGATTCTGAAGCCCGCGAACTTCGACACCCAGAAGAAATATCCGGTGATCCTGCATATTTATGGCGGGCCATCAGCGCCGAGCGTCAGCAACAGTTGGGAGCGCGACATGCTCTTCTACAACGTGCTCGCACAGAACGGATTCGTAGTGGTTGTGATGGACAATCGCGCGGCGACCGGCATCAGCAAAAAGCTGGAGAACACGCTGGTGGAAAATCCTTCGGCGTCGGAAACAGCCGATCTGGTGGCTGGCGTTCAGTGGCTGAAGAAGCAGCCGTGGGCCGATCCAGCGCGATTCGGCGTGTATGGTTGGAGCGGCGGCGGAACGAACACGCTGAACTGCATGACGCGTTCTCAGGAATTCAAGGCGGGCATCAGCGGAGCACCCGTAACGGATTGGCACTACTACGATTCCAAGTGGGCGGAAGCGCTGGTGAAGTTGCCGCAGGACAACGCCGCGGTGTACGACAAGACTTCGCTGGTGAAGCGCGCGGGTGATCTGCACGGGACGTTGATGATCGTTTACGGAACGTATGACGACAATGTGCATCCGCAGAACGAGCAGGCGTTCATGGAAGCGTTGATCCAGGCGGGAAAGCCGTACGAGAGCCAGATCTATCCGATGCGCAAGCATGGGTTCATCGACGCACCGGCGGAAATCCATCGCGACAAGGCGATGCTGGATTTCTGGAAGCGGTCGCTATAAAGACACGAACGCGGAAAGGCGGATTGCCACGGATTCAACCCTATGGGCTGATCCATGAGAATCCGCCGTTTCCGTAAAAATCCGCGTTCGCTTTACTTGGGGCTGGTATCCGTCTTGTCTTCGACTTTGGCCGCGCCCTTTTTGGTCGCGTGCGCGCCCTTGTGGACGACCTTTTTCGTCGTCTTCTTCACGGCGTGGCCGGTTTTCTTCGCGGCGCGACCTGTGGAATGGGCGGCGTCCTTCATGTCCTGACCGGCAGACTGCTCGGTCTTGGTGCTGTCGTTGGTGGTGGTTGTTGCAGGTGTGGTTTGGGCGAACGCGCCGCCTACCAGGGTTCCTGCCAGAATTAATGTTGCCAAACTCTTCATTCGGCCTCCTCGTAAGTAGTTGGATGCGTCGAGGAGGCCGAATCACTGCTTACAGACGTACCCCGCCTCCCACGGGGATGATTTCCCCCGTAATCCAACCCGAGTCCTCGGACGCCAGGAAGAGGGCGGCCTTCGCTACTTCTTCGGAAGTTCCGACCCGCCCGAGCGGCGTTCGGGAGACAGCAAAGTTCCGGAAGGTATCGTCGCCCTCCTGCGTCCGGCGGACACCTTCTGTGTCAGTCAAGCCCGGCGAGAGCGAGTTCACGCGGATCTTCTTCGGACCAAGCTCCTGTGCCAGCGAACGCGTAATGACGTCCACAGCACCTTTTGTCGAGCTGTAGACAGACGTTCCTGCGGGTGGAGTTGTGGCGGCTATCGAACTTACGTTGATGATGGACCCACCGTCGCCGTTGATGTACTTCACGGCTTCCTGCGTGGTGAGCAGCAGGCCAAGCACGTTCAGGTCGAAATGCTTGCGGAAGTGCTCTTCGGTGATCTGCTCGAGCGGCTGGAACTCATAGACACCGGCGTTGTTGACCAGGATGTCGATCTTGCCGAACGCCTTTACGCTCTCATCGATGAGGGTCTTAATCTCCGTCGGTTTGGCGACATTCGCTTTTACGGCGACGGCTTTGGATCCGGCCGCCTGGATTTTCTTTACTACTTTTTCCGCGCCGGCTTTATCGCTGGCGTAATTGACGACGACACTGGCGCCTTCGGCACCGAACTTTTCCGCGATAGCAGCCCCGATCCCCTTCGAAGCGCCTGTCACGACTGCGACTTTACCTGTGAGCTTTGCCATGATCCGTTTCCTTTCCTTTCGAAACATCGTTTGATATTTCGATGACCGTCTAATTGATGAGAGGCCAGCAGAAAGGATTCAGGCGATTCTGTGGATTCCTATAACTTGTTGAGTTGAGACAGGTATTCCTTCCACACCTTACGGCGAAGTTTCATATGGACGAACTTGGCTTCCTTGCGAAGGTCGATCAGGCCGGCGTTGGTAAGTTCCTTCAGGTGGTGCGACATGGTCGCTGCGGAAATAGGGAAGTGGCAGCGCATGTCGCTGCACGCGATCTCGTCTTCGGCGGCGATGCGCTTGAGGATCTCGAATCGACGTGGGTCGGCGAGGGCCTTGCTGATCTGATGGAATTGCTTCTCGTCCATTGCTGATATATAGATTCTGCCAAGGCTGCAAGCGACGCGTGGTGATTGACGTATTCTCGCTGTGCCTCTTAGAATCATAAAGGAAGGCAGCTTTGCGCCTCGCCCTTCTGCAGTTTCCCCAGCGCAAATCGACCGATGGCGGTGTAGCTCAGGTGGTTAGAGCGACGGTCTCATAATCCGTAGGTCGTAGGTTCGAGTCCTACCGCCGCCACCAATTAAATCAACAACATCGGATGGAACGGCTGTCTCGGCAACTTCGCGTGGTTGCGCGGGGGGGGCCACGGGTTTCGTCTCGCGGGTCGCGAACCAAAGACTCCGAATTTCTAACTTACATATCATCTGGGTTGGTCGGATGTAGCGAGGACTGAACGGAGTTGTACTGCACAGATTTGATCCTTTGCGTGCCAATCGGCGCGTTACGTC
>DASTGW010000285.1:0-9873 GCA_035718705.1 Terriglobales bacterium
GCAGGCTGACGAGGAAGCGCGCACCAAGAACTACGTCCCTCGCGTGGAGAATACGCACTTCTCACATGCCATCGACGATTACATCGGCGACTACGGCCATCCGGCCTATGGCACCATCAGCATCGAGCGCGCCGGCAACGACCAGGACCTGAAGATTACGTACCACACGATGAAATCCACGGCGCAACACTGGCACTATGACGTGTGGCGCGTGCCCCATAATCCGCTCGACCTGATGCAGGAAACCGAGGTCATGTTCAACACCGACTGGGAGGGCAACGTCGCGAGCCTCTCGTGCGCCATGGAGCCACGCGTGAAAGATATCGTCTTCACACGCATGCCCGATCGCCACATGAAGGAGCGCAGCTTCCTCGAGCCGCTCGCAGGGACTTACGCAGTGGGAGATTTCAAACTGCTGATTGCCCTGCGGCCAGACAACGTGCTCTCACTCACGACGCCCAACCAGCAGACCTACGAACTCGAACCAATCCGTGGCACCACGTTCGGCGTGAAAACCCAGCCCGGACAGACGGTTTCTTTCAAAATGGACGCAACCGGAAATGTGAGTGAGCTCTCGATGAACCAGGCGGGATCGAGCACGGTTTTCAAGCGACAGCAATAAGAACGGAAGCCCGGTGCATCCGGGCTTCCCACTCGCTTACCAAGCGTACAGCCGCACGCGATCGAGCCACACCTGGTAGTCGTCCATGTGCTCGTCGCCATCCATCTGGAACGCGACGTTGAGTTCACGTCCGCCCGATGGTTTGGCCGTGAAGTACTTGTCGATAGTCTGGCGATAGCCATTCAGCGTGACGGCTATGAAGTGCGTCTTGTCGCCGACGCGCTCCAGTTCCCACGTCAGATGGTTCCACGAGTTGCCATTTACGTGACAGCTCGCGCCCGTGGACATCCAGTGCGCATTGATCGTATCCCACACGCGCCAGGCACTGCCGGACCGAATGTCACACTCGGTGCCGAAGATGTATTTCTTCCCGCCCACTGACTGGTTCACGTCAAACTCCAGCGCCTGAGAAACGCCAGGGTCCTTAAGGAAGAACTCCAGGTCGTACACAAAATGCGCTGCGCCATCGTTCGGACCTAATTGCTTCCACCAGATGGCTGATCCCCAAGGCTTGTCGCCGCCGATCCAGAAGATTGCGGACTTACCGTCGAGCGAGGGCGAGTTGATTCCTTGCGTCATCGAATACGGCACCACGGGACCCTTCGCGTTTACGCCGGAGCAGGCGCCGCAGTTCTCCCATCCACCCCATTGATCGATGTCGACTTTGCTCGACGCATTCGGAGCCACCCACGCCTGGGGTGCATCCTGAGGCGGCGCCTGTTGTTGCGCGGGCGGTGGAGCAGTTGCGGGCGAGGTCGATGTTCCGGACGTGCTCACCAGCACCGGATCCAGGAACTGCGTGCCGTTGTTGTCCCACGCCTTCACGACCAGGTAATGGCTGCCAGGTGAAATCGGAATCGATGTATCTACTGACGCGCCGGGTGTCTGGTTCACCAGGGCTCCGTTGTCGTAGATCTGCATCACGTTCACGTGATTGGGGGAGTATGCACTCGCCGCCACATGAGCACTGCCGTTTACGACCGAGTTTGAGCCGGGGGATGAAAGGAAGACGCCGCTGCCGCTACCTACAACGTAAACCGGGGCCTTGTAGGTGGCGCCGGCGGCGTCCCATGCCTGGACTACAACCGTGTGGTTTCCGTAGCCGAGATTGACGAAAGTATCGACCGTAGATCCGCCCGCGTTATAGACGAGACCTCCGTCCACGTAGATCTGCATCGCCGTGATCGGAGCCGATGAATTGGGAGTGGCCGAAGCGGCCACGTGTAAAGGCGAGTTGGTTACCGCGCCGTTGGAGGGGGAACTGATGTTCACACCCGCCAAAGACGTGGCACTCGCAGCGAATGTGAGCATCATCAAACGAATCGTCTTACACAAAATCAATTCTCCGTTGTTGAGTAACAACGGAGGAGTATCTATGGCCTTCAACTCTCAATCTATAGTTCCACTACTTAGCACCCATGTAGCACAATTGGCGCAAAAACAAAGGCGCTCCACGAGGGAGCGCCTTGTTTTGTAGTAGTTGAAGTGAGTTTCTTACCAGGCGTACATGGTGATTTTGTCGGCCCAGATCTGGAAATCGTCCTGATATTCGTCGCCATCGATCTGGATCGCAGTGTTCAGCTCGCGCACATCGCCGTTCGGACGCGAGTAATACCACTTGTCCACGACCTGTCGCCATCCGTTCAGAGTGACCGCGATGAAGTGCGTCTGGTTGCCGACACGCTCGAACTCCCAGGTGAGATGGTTCCACTCGTTCGCCTTCGGGTTGCAGGCTTTGCCGGTAGACATCCAGTGAGCATTCGCCGTATCCCACACGCGCCATCCGGCGTTGTTGCGAGTGTCGCACTCGGTGCCGAAGATGTACTTTTGTCCACCCACCGACTGGTTCATGTCGAACTCAAGGGCCTGAGCGATGTGCGGATCCTTGATGAAGAACGCAAGGTCGTAAACGAAGTGCTTCGCGCTATCAATCGCGCCGAGCTGTTTCCACCACAGAGCCGAACCCCACGGAATCGTTCCACCGAGCCAGAAGGTCGCAGCCTTTCCGTCGATCGAGGGATTGTTGAGGTTTTGGGTCATAGCATAAGGATCGATCACGCCATGTCCGCCTGGACCTGCGCAAGCATCGCAAGACTGCCATCCGTCCATCTGGTCGATGTCGTATTTCGCGGTTGCGCCGCCAGGGATGCCGACCTGCGGACCCCATTGGTTGTTGTTGCCCCCGACCTGAGGCTGCGGCTGCGGTGCTGGCGTTCCTGTTCCAACGTTCACCACGACCGGGCTCAGGAACGTCGTGCCGTTTGAATCCCATGCCTGAACCGCCATGTAGTGCGAACCAGCTCCGTTCAGTTGAAGGCCCACATTGATCGACCCGGAGTTCACCTGCTTGATGAGATTGCCGTTGTCGTATACCTGCAAAGCAACAATGTTGTTGGGGGAGAACGCGGTGGCCGTCACCTGCACCCAGCCGTTCGCTGATGTCGAGTTGTTCGAGGGAGAAGAGATCGTCACGCCGCTGCCACTGCCGGTCGTGTGACGGATCGCCATGGAGTTGGAACCACCCGCATCCCAGAATTTCACTGCGACTTCGTGGCTTCCGTAGGCAACGTTTACGTAGGTATCGAATGAGGCGCCATTGGCCTGAAAGGAGAGCTTGCCATCAATATAGATCTGGCCGACTGTTACTGGTTTTCCATTCCACGGTGAAGCATTGGCGACAACGTGCAGCGGAGAATTCGTGACCGCGCCTTCGGCGGGGGAGCTGACGTTGACTCCGGCAAAAGATGTCGCTGCGAGAGCGAGGAGAAACGTAGCTAAGCGAATCGCGTTCTTCAAAACTGACCTCCGGGGTATCGTGTTCGGGAGTCAGAATGCCTGTTGATTACTTCACAAGATACCGGGCAAACGGAGTATTCACCTGAGGTTTCATGCCCTAAGGTTTACCTAGGTTCGGCCTTAGAAAATTGCTAAGAGATAGGGTTTTTAAGCGGTACACCTAATACTCACTTTGCAAGCTGTTCATCTGTGGGAAGTTACCTCGGCTATCCACGACGACTCTCGTAGTTCTATCGACGTATATAGCTGGCCAAAGTAGCTGCTGGATTTCGTAGAAAAATCCAGCAACATACCTTAAAGCAGACAACTTGGAATCGAAGTCGTGTTTGTCGCGGGAAGACCAGACGAATCAGCAAATCAACTTAGACCAACTCCGATCGCGGAAATGAAAAAGCCTGGTCTCGGACCAGGCTGCGATCAAAACGTCGATGCTTTATGAATGCGTGTTTAACTGGCGGCGATCTGGGTTCCGCCTGGCATGAATACGGGATTCACGACAGCCCGCTTCGGTCCGCGCTTACGAATGAGCAAGAGACGGATGCGCTCCAGGAGTTCGATCGGCGCATAGGCGCCTTTGGGAAGGAAGAGGTCCGCGCGACATTCGCGGTCGTAGAACTTCACTTTGCCGGAGAACAGAATCGCCGGCGTTAGCGGAGAGATGGTCTTGATTTCGTCCACCAGCTTCTGTCCGTCCATACCGGGCAAGACAAAGTCGGTGAGCAGCAGGTCGATTCCACCCTGTTTGAAAATCTCCAGGGCTTCTTCGGCGGTGAAGCAGGAGATCACGCGATAGCCACGTGTCTCGAGCATCACTTTGCGGATGGAAAGGAGTTGTTCGTTATCGTCAACGCAAAGGATGGTGCGCTTGGGTTTCATGTGGTCCCTTGGCGGAATACAAGCCTCCGGTCGCGGTTCCAGGTTGGGAACGGCTAGCAGCGGGGGTCCTGCTCCACTTACTGAAGGTGTTTTCTATTTTTTTTGAAGCGTCAGAGCGAACTGCATACTAGGAGCTTTGCAGCTTGTCGGCAAGTGCCATCGCCGCAAACAAAGAAATATTTATGGACGACAAAGTACTCCTTCTAATCCACCGGACCCTGTGAAAAACCTCACCACCTAAACTGCTGTGAACGTTAGAAGTACATTTCTCCTCTGCCAACTTCCACAGCCTGTCCACCGACGCGCACATTGACCACGTGGTCACCATTTTTCTCGGCGCGGACAAAAATACGACTTGGACGTCGTGTCTCAATGCCCTGCTCGATGAGCACACGTTCATCGCTCTTCGCAACACCGTGCATCGCCATCCAAGCCGCGGTGCAACCGGCTGCCGATCCGGTGGCCGGATCCTCGCCGTTATAGAAGATCATGCGTGCGTGCAAACGGGCCGCTGGATCAATGGTTTCGCGCGAAACAAAGTAGAGGAACTTGCCATCGGTCTTGTCGAGATACTGCTGCACTTGCTGGTAGGAGAAGCTCAGCTTCTGCAGAGCCGCGAGTGTCGCAACCGGAACGACGACGAAAGGCATTCCTGTGGAAACAGTGTGGATCGGCACATCATCAGAGATGTCTTGCACCCGAAGTCCAGCAACTCGCGCTACTTCTTCACGCGAATGGATCTGGCCGAACTCGGGATCGCGTTGCCGCATTTCTCCGAATGGCTGGCCGTTCTCCTCCGTGAAACGCACCGGGACCTTGCCGACGTTCAGATCAAGAATGATTTCATCTGCGCCGCCGATGCCACGAATCACCCAGGCCGTTCCCAAGGTGGGATGTCCCGCGAATGGAAGCTCTTCATGTACGGTGAAGATACGAACTCGATGTCCCTTTTCCTTCGTTTCCTCAAACGAGCGCGGCATGATGAATGTCGTCTCCGAGAGGTTGGTTTCTTTCGCCAGTGCCTGCATCTGTTCGGTACTGAGACCGTCACCATTCAAGAAAACTGCGAGCTGATTTCCTTCCAGCGGGTTCGATGTGAAGACATCGATCGTGACGTAGGGCAATGTGGGCATCGTTCTCCTCGGGTACTCGCAACATCTCTTCGGATGATTACTTATTTGGGAAAGATACAATTTGCTGGCACTGCCGTCAGCCAATCCTGGTGTGTCGTCCCAACCGCTACTTCTGAGATAGTCGTGATTGTGCTCACCGCAAGAATGTCTGGGTGCCTGAGAAGCGTTCCGCCTGATCGCACCAGTTACAATGGATTTATTGCGGAAGCGCACGGGATCCGGTGATCCTCCCGGTCTTCAAAACCGGCGGAAGGCATCTTCGCGATGTCTTCGGTGTGTTCGACTCGCACACGCTTCCGCCAAAATCTTTGCTTCGGAGCGAAGCTGGATGATCAGGATCAGTCATGTCTGGATCTTCTTTGTTGCTCTTTTAGCAGCTGCTCAAACTTCGCCTTCGACCGGCGGTAGCACCTCATCAAAGGACGAAGAGGCCGTTCGCGCCGCGGAACAGAGATTTCATCGCGACTTCGTTCAGGCCGACATCAAGGACCTGGATGCGCTGCTTACGCCAGAGTTCGTATGGATGCACGGCAACGGGAAGGTTGGAGTGAAAGAAGGCCTTCTTGACGCGCTCGGCACCGGCCGTTTGAAGTACCGGCAGGACGAAATAACGAATTTGCGCGTGACGCTTTACGGAGATGCCGCCGTCGTGGTGGGCCACGACGTGCGCCAGTATGCGACCGGCGACCCTTTCCAGTTTGAGTACACTGCGGCGTATGTAAAGCAAAACGGCCAGTGGAAGGTTGCCATGTTTCACTCCGCCCTGTGTCCGTGCGCCAGCGACCCAAATAAGACGCCGCAGCCAAAACCTTGATTCTGTGCGGCTTTTCTGCCTGTTCTTAACCCTTGCGTTACTAAGGTGATTTCTTTCCCGCCGGGGGCCCTAGGGTTTCGCAACATCGGAGGCTGCCCGGGGTTTCAACTCGCGTAGGGGAGAGATACCATGACCAGCACCAACATCTCTGAATTTGCCAGCAAGATGCTGCAGCGAGCGCTTCAAAGTACCCGATTGGCTGCCCTTTTGATAGCCGCAACGTTCGCTTCCACCGTGTCCGCGATGCCCGCCCAGGCGCAGAACGGGGATACCTGGAAGAGCATAGCGATTATCGGCGGGTCGACTGCTGCCGGCGCCATCATCGGACACAAGGTCGCCGGCTCGAAGGGCGCCTATATCGGCGCGGCAGTTGGTGCGGCCGGCGGGTATGCTATCGACCGCCGTCGTCGCCAGAGCGAGTACAACAACGAGTACGGGTACAACAACGGCGGCTACAACGGTAACGATCCCTATTACGGAAATGACCCGTACTACGGGAATGGCGGCTATGATGCTGGCCCGTACGGCTATCCGAACGGATACCAGAGCAGCAACAACTACGCGCACACGAGAAGTCATCGTCGAAGATAGGCAGTAAGTTGCTGAACTGTGAAGGGCGAACGGCATCAGGCCGTTCGCCTTCTCTCTTTAGACTCCTTCCAGACCTGCTCTCCACCCACATTGCTTATAATCAACTGAGCCCATGTCCACCACTCTGGACCAGATCCTTCTTGCTACTCGTGCCCGTGTTGCCCAAGCAAAAGCCTCGGCAGACATGAAGGCACTGGAGCGCTTCGCGGAGCAGCACCAGCCGCGAGGTTTTGCGCGAGCTCTGCGCAGCAGGAGCAAGACGGCCCCGGCGGTCATCGCTGAATTAAAGCGTGCATCGCCCTCGAAGGGCATGATTCGCGGCAGTTTTCATCCAGCGGCACTGGCACTAGATCTGTACCGGTCCGGAGCAACAGCCCTTTCCGTCCTGACGGAGGAGGAGTTTTTTCTCGGCTCGCTCGACTACCTCGTCGAAGTCTCTGCCGCCGTGCCGCTGCCGCTGTTGCGCAAAGACTTCATCGTTGACGAATTCCAGGTACTTGAAGCGCGCGCGAACTGTGCTGACGCCATTTTGCTAATCGTGGCCGCCCTTAACGATCAAGAACTGGGAACGCTGCATAAACGTGCGAAAGACGTTGATCTCGACGTGCTCTGCGAAGTCCACGACCAACAGGAATTACAGCGCGCGATCAACGCGGGCTGCGAAATCATCGGCGTAAACAATCGCAATCTCAAAACCTTTCACGTGGATCTGGCTACGGCCGAGAAACTCGGATCTGAAATCCCAGGCAGCGCTCTGAAAGTCGCTGAGAGCGGCATCAACTCGCACTCGGATATCGCACGCCTGCGCGCTGTCGGCTACCAGGCGTTCCTGATCGGCGAATCACTAATGCGCGAGGACCGTCCGGGACAAGCGTTGAGCACGCTCCTCAATCCGGAATCGGTGACAAGCTGATGCTGTGGGTGAAACTCTGCGCGATGACCAACGTTGGCGATGCCGTTGCCGCAGCTGAGGCTGGGGCTGACGCGATCGGCATGATCTTCGCGCCGAGCAAGCGCCGCATCACAGTGGATCAGGCTAAGGAGATCGTGAAGGCGCTTCCAGGCTCGATGGAGAAGGTCGGCGTGTTTTATGACGAAACAGCCGATGCCATCGAGGAGATCGCGTCGTCGGTGGGACTGACGGCCGTGCAACTCCATGGCGACGAAACACCGGACTTTGCGCGCAACCTTTTCTGCTCGAATGGACGGCGTGCGAAGATTCGCGTGTTTAAGACGATTCACATGTCCGAGGAAGGTTCACCTGCTGGAACTGAAGAGTTCCTGCGCGACGGCGTCGTAGATGGCCTGTTGCTGGACACTGTCGTCCACGATACAGCGAGCGGCCGTACCGAACGCGGCGGGACGGGCCAGACGTTTGATTGGAAACAAGCGGCAGAGTCGCTAGCTTCAGTAAAGCGAGGCACCCGCGTCATTGTCGCCGGTGGCTTGACGTCGGAGAATGTTGCCGATGCGATAGAGCAACTGCAGCCTTGGGGCGTCGATGTCTGCTCTGGAGTGGAGCGCGAGGTTGGGAAGAAAGATCCGGCAAAGATGCGCGCATTCGTTGCCGCGGCGAAAGCGGCAAGAAATCAGGAGTGTTCGTGAGTTCTTCCACTACAACAAAGACCGTCGGACGCTTCGGTCCATACGGTGGACGCTACGTGCCTGAAACGCTCATGGCCGCGCTCCAGGAACTGGAAGCCGAGTATGAAAAAGCCAAAGCGGATCCCGGGTTTCAGCATGAACTCGACGCACTGCTTAAGAATTTCGCCGGCCGTCCCACGCCGCTGTTCTTCGCGCAACGGCTCAGCCAGCAACTGGGGGGTGCGCGAATCTATCTGAAGCGCGAGGACCTGCTCCACACTGGCGCACACAAGATCAACAACGCACTCGGCCAGGCATTGCTCGCGCGTCGCATGGGCAAGCACCGCATCATCGCCGAAACCGGTGCCGGCCAGCATGGCGTCGCCACGGCAACTGTCTGCGCGCTATTCGGGATGGAATGCGTCGTCTACATGGGCACCGAAGACATGCGGCGGCAGGAACTGAACGTCTTTCGCATGCGGTTGCTTGGCGCCGAAGTGCGGGGCGTCGATTCCGGCCAGCGCACCCTGAAAGACGCTATTAACGAAGCCATGCGGGACTGGGTCACCAACGTACGCACCACCCATTATTTGCTTGGGAGCGTGCTCGGAGCACATCCATATCCGACGATGGTGCGCGATTTTCATCGTTGCATCTCTCTCGAGGCGCGAGCCCAAATCCTTGAGCAGGCCGGACGTTTGCCCGATGCGGTGATCGCCTGCGTCGGCGGAGGCTCCAACGCAATCGGCGCGTTCTATGAATTCATCGCCGACAAACAGGTGAAGTTGATCGGCGTGGAAGCAGGCGGCCGCGGAAAGAAGTTAGGCGACCATGCGGCAAGGTTCGAAGGTGGCACGCCCGGAGTTCTGCAAGGAACCTATTCTTATGTCCTCCAAGACGACGCCGGACAGATCGCGCTCACGCATTCCATTTCTGCCGGACTCGACTATCCATCAATCGGTCCCGAGCATGCCGAACTCAAAGACATCGGGCGCGCGGAATACACTTCGGCCTCCGACGCTGAAGCACTGGAAGCCACGCAGGTGCTGGCGCGCACGGAAGGAATTATTCCCGCGCTGGAATCAGCGCACGCCGTTGCCGAATGCCTGAAGCGCTCGCCGAAGATGAGCAAGGACGAAATCGTGATCGTTAACGTGTCCGGGCGCGGCGACAAAGACATCGGTATCCTGCGCGAAAATCTCAAGCAACTGGCCTAGCCTGACGGGCGGTCCGCCAACAATAGACAATCGCCAATAGACAATAGACAATCCTCCTAATGTCTCTGCGTTTCCGCCATCATCCCGGCCTCGTCGCGTACGTGACCTGCGGCGATCCCGATCTCACCACCTCGCGCGAGGTGATTCTCGCGGCCATCCGTGCCGGTGCTGACGTGATCGAACTCGGCGTACCGTTCAGCGAACCCGTCGCGGATGGTCCGGTCATTCAGCGCGCCAGCG
>DASTGW010000286.1:0-7859 GCA_035718705.1 Terriglobales bacterium
GTTCCGCAGACGACCAACTCATCCGCGAAAATCTTGACCATTGGCTAAAATAAAAGAGCACGCCTCTCGACGTGCCCTTCATTTCACTCCAAAATCCCTATCGCAATTCCAACTCTGCCCGCAGCAAGTCTTTGCCTTCCACCTTCTCCACCCGGAAACCCTGGCGCTTGAAGATCGCCTGCATGTCCTCGTTGTCCGTCAGCATGGTCGCGACCACGCGTTTGGCGCCTTCCTTGCGAGCGATATCTACTGATCGCTTCACCAACTCGCTGCCCAAGCCGAGGTGCTGCGCTTCGTCGGTGACAACCACCATCACTTCCACGTCCTCAGTCCCATGCAGATGATGCAAACGGCTCACGGCCAGAATCTCCGCCACGCCGCTCTTCTCGTCTTTCTGTTCCGCGACCAGCGCCATTTCGCGGTCATAATCCACAAAGCAGATCCTCGTCAGTCGATCATGCGCGGTTCTCTGCGACAGCTTCAAGGGAGCAAAGTAACGCATCAGTACCGTGCGGTCCGACAGCTTCTCGTGGAACTTGATGATCGTCGGCTCGTCTTCCGGACGAATAGGCCTTATCGTCACCGGCTTCGAGTTCTTCATCGTCCATTCGCCGACATACTGGATCGGATACGGACGAATCGCCGGCTTCGGCAACTCCGACTCTTTCTTCGCAGCCTCATGGATCACCACGCGCGCGTCGAGCGCGATCAGGTGCTCCGGCGACGCCAGCAGCGGATTAATATCCAACTCCTTGATCCACGGCTGCTCGACAACCAGTTGACTGAACCGCACCATCAGGTCTTCCAGCGCAGCGAGATCAACTGGCTTTCTTCCCCGCACGCCTTTCAGTGCCGTGAAGATCTTCGTCTGCTCCATCATCCGGCGGGCCAGTGTTGAATTCAGCGGAGGCAATGCCAGCGCCCTATCTTTGAAAACTTCCACTAGCTGTCCGCCAGTGCCGAACAGTAGCACCGGACCAAACTGCGGATCGATACTGCTTCCAATGATCACTTCATAGCCATCAAGTTTGATCATCGGCTGTACTGTCACGCCCTGGAAGTGCTGTGCTCCAACCTTCTCCGTCACCGACTTCTTGATCGCCTGGAACGACGTTCTCACACCATCCGCATTGCGAATGTTCAGCTGCACTCCGCCGACATCCGTCTTGTGTGTGATCGTTTCCGAGTACAGCTTCAGCACGATCGGATACCCAAACTTCTCCGCCGTCTTCACCGCGTCTTCTTCCGTCGTCGCAATCTTCGTCGGCACCGTCGGAATGCCATACGCTGCCAGCAGTTCCTTCGACTCAAACTCCGTCAGGATCGTTCTTCCCGACTTCCTCACTTCATCCAAAATCAGTTTCGCTTTCGCGCGATTCGGAGCCGCCGCGTCGCCGTCTGACCGCAGGCTCGGCGTCTCATACAGCGAACGCAATCCGTCGCTGTACTTCCACATGTAATTGAACATGCGCGCCGCGGTGTCTGGGAACGCAAACGTCGGAATGCCGCATTGGTTCAGGATTTCCTCTCCCGCCGACACTTCCGATCCACCCATCCAGCTCGCCAGCACCGGCTTGCCCAGCGAGTTCGAATACGGCTTCAGCTCCTCCGCAATCAGCGTTGGATTCGTCATGCCCTGCGGCGTCAAGATCACCAGCATGCCGTCGATCGCCGGATCCTTCGCCGCGATCTCCAGCGACTTCGAATAACGCTGTGGTTCGGCGTCGCCCAAAATGTCCACCGGATTGTTGTGGCTCCAGTGCGGAGGCAGGAACGCGTCGAACGCCTTCATCGTGTCGGGTGAAAGTTCCGATACCTGTCCGCCGCCTGTGACCAGCGCATCTGTCGCCAGCACGCCCGGACCACCTGCGTTGGTCACCATGCAAAGCCGCGGACCCTGCGGCAACGGCTGACGCGCCAGCACTTCCGACATATAGAAGAGGTCGGAAATGTTCTGCACCCGCAACACGCCACTCCGCTTAAATGCTGCATCGAGTACTTCGTCCGATCCGGTTAGCGACCCCGTATGTGACGCCGCCGCCTTTGCCGCCGCTGCCGTCCTTCCGGGCTTGATCACTAGGATGGGCTTGTTCAGCGAAATCTCGCGCGCCGCCGACAAGAACGATCTCGCGTCCCCCACCGACTCCATATAAATGATGATCGACTTCGTCCGCGGATCATCACCGAAATAATCGATCAGGTCGCCCCAGCCCACGTCGAGCATCGACCCCGTCGAGACGAACGCGCTGAACCCAACGTTCTCTCGCAGGCTCCAATCCAGAATCGCCGTACACAGCGCGCCCGACTGCGAAATGAACGCCACATTCCCCGGACGCGCCGCGTGATGCGCAAACGTCGCGTTCATGCCCGTGATCGGATTCATCACGCCCAAACAGTTCGGGCCGATGATCCTCATCTTGCCGCCCGCAATCGTCTTCGCAATCTTCCGCTCGAGTTCCTTACCTTCTTCGCCAAACTCCTTGAATCCCGCCGAAATAATGATCGCCGACGGCACGCCCGCCGCCACGCACTCTTCGATCAGTCCCGGAGCTGTGGGCGCCGGCGTCGTGATCACCACCAGGTCCGGCACCTCGGGCAGCGACGCGATGTCCTTATACGCCTTCACACCCAGAATGCTCGGCCGCTTCGGGTTCACCGGATACACCGTCCCGCCAAACGGCGTGCTCAACAGGTTCCACAACACGTTCCGTCCAACGCTGCCTTCGCGTTCCGAAGCTCCTACCAGGGCAACGCTGCGTGGATTAAAAATGTCGTCAAGCGGATGCCGCTCCGACCGCAACAGGTCGTGCGCTGGATCGATCACCAACTTCCCATTCACCAATTTGCCGGCTGGATTCTTAAGAGTGCTAGACATCAGGTATGACCTCGCTCCTTATATATTGTCCGTCATCCTAGATTGCCCGCCAGCACGCATTTCCCGATATGACCCCCGTCACAAAATCCCGTGAAATCCCACAGCTCCTTGGCGTTCCGACCGCACCTTTCGTCACTCCTATCACGGTCCTTTTGTCATTCCGAGCGCATTTCTTTTTGTTATTCCGAACGCATTTCTTTTTGTCATTCCGAGCGCAGCGAGGAACCCCTACCCGCACCACTACTCCTCACGGCAACTCCCTCAACTTCGTGTTGAACAAGTATGGGTCCTCGAACTCCGTCTGCTCTCCGGCTTTCTTCCCTTTCACGGGAAGCAGCCTTCCCGCCAACGGCTTGTTCCATTTGAATGCCAGCGACGCGATATCGCCGAAGATGCGTTCGATCTGCTCCACCGACACGTCGCCCGGCAGCGGCACCGTGTCCAACCCAGTCGCACAAACCGCCGAATAAGCCAGCAGCGAATCGATGTCGAACGCTCCCTCGCCCCACCGTTGCGCCATCAGCTTGTCTTCCAGCACCGGCAGCATCAATCCCGAGTAGCCGACTTGTTTCACCTGGATCGCCTTCTCAGCCGTGGTGATGATGCGTGCCGCCGTCATCGTTCCGCTCGATCCGAACCGCGCGCCGGTGAACGCCTCCATCGCACCCGCAATCGACACGTCACCTAAGGCCGTCGCCGTCACATCAACGCCCGTGTAACTCCAGCCTGTCGCAGCTGCCACTTTGTCGCCGATCGTGTCCGCGACTTTCGCGTGCACCGTCAACGCCGCCGTCAGATCAGTCGTCGCCGCTTCCGCTTTGCCCTTATCTTTGGCGAACACGTCCCGAACCACGTTCGCAAATTCAAAGCCAATCGCGAACTGCCGCCCCCCGCCTAAGTGATACGAGCCCGGATAAAACGGCGTGCCCGGCTTCAACATCGCGGTCACCGCAAAGTTAAAGTTTCCCTGGCTCTTCGGACTGTTCTCCTCCACGTACTTCACCAGCTCCGCGCACCGCCGTATCGACTTCCAATGAATGCCGCTCTCGTCCGCAATAATGGCGCTCGCGTTCAGATTCGGCAGCGTCGAGAGCACCCGCTCCAGCAGATGCATGGTCTTCGGATCATCCGACTCCCGCACGATCGCCGGCCCGATGTTCGCCAAAAACCTTTCCTTCGCCGACAGCGCGTCATACTCCTTCAACCACGCAAGTGCCTGCTCTTCGGACAGTCCAGAAACCAGCTCCGCCAGCGGCTGCGTGGTTATACGCACGCTTTGGACCTCGTACCCCTGCGCCCGAAACTCGGCTTCGGCCCGACGAAGTACGACCAGCGTATCCGCGACCTGCTTCTGATAATTCGCGCGATCCAGTCGCACAAACGCCGTAACCGTGCGGACCCGCGGTTTGGAATTCACCGGCGCCATCTGCGCCAGAAGTGGAAGAGAGATCAACCAGAACAGTGCCACAACGATGCGTTTCACTTTGACCTCACCTGACTGTGGCCAAGCAGTGTAATGGAAAAGATCCGACGGTGCTGTGTAAGCCCAACGCTTCGGTATCGCGTGCCCGCCCCCATGGACAGGGACACTCGTCCATCGATATCAGCCGAATCCTTCCAACGATCGGGGTAACTACCCTTGGTCACGTATTAGCCCGCTGCAGGGATCGATGAGTCGTTGACTCTCTCATCCAGCCAGACTATTGTTCTCAGGCTTTGCGAAAAGGGGTGATTGGTGAAGTCCAGGTTGTTGTCGTGTTTGTTTATTGCTCTTGCAATTCCTGTCGCCTCGTGGGCAAGCGCGCTTGTCTTCCAAGGATCCGGCAATGCTGCCGGCGTTACTCCGACGCGTGACGCGTTTCGTGTTGCCATCGGTGGGGGCGCCGTAGCTGGACCCAATGGGTCTTTTGGCGGAGTACGACGTGAAATCAACTGGGATGGCGTTCCCGACGTTTTCTCCGCGCCCAACAACTTGCCCGCAAATTTCTTCAACAGCAATAGCCCCCGCGGGGTGGTCTTCTCCACTCCCGGCACTGGCTTCCAGGTCAGCGCGAATGCCGGGGTCGCTCCTGTTGAATTCGACAACCTCGATCCGTCCTATTCATCGCTCTTTGCGCCCTTTAGCGCGCAGCGTTTGTTCACGGCCCTGGGGAGCAATGTCACCGACGTCAATTTCTTCGTACCGGGTACGAACGTCGCCACCACCGTCACGGCATTCGGCGTGATGTTCTCGGATGTTGATCTCGCTACTTCCACCAGCATCACCTACTTCGATCAACACGGAAATTCTCTTGGCACATTCAATGCCGTCGCGACGCCCGGGAACGAGATGTTTTCCTTCCTGGGTGTGCTGTTCAACGCGGGTGAACAGATCGGGCGCGTCCGCATCGTCTCCGGCAGTGGCGCCCTCGGTACAGGAATTCTCGAAAGTCCCACCAACGACCTCGTCGTGATGGATGACTTTATCTACAGCGAGCCTCTTGCCGCCGCTTCGCCCGTACCCGAACCGGGCACTCTCGCTTTGTTCGGCTCCGGTTTCGCATGGCTGGCGGGCGCTGTCAGACGCACTCGCAAGAAGTAATCACCGAGAACCGGTCTACTCCGGACCGGTTCTCCTGCTCTCCTTCAGAAGGGTCTTTCCATCCTGTTCCGTCTGCGAAACAACACCTTTTCCCGGTGACAAGGAACCTCCGCCTCCGTCTATACGTACAATGCTCATCGCCCTGCCGCCTGGAGGCTTCCCCCGATGACTGAGCCGTTCGCCGATCGTTCGTTCCGTACCTGGCTTCACTCTGTACAAACCGACGTCGTCTATGGCGCTCGCCAATTGCGCAAGAATCCCGGCGCCGCCGCCATCATGGTGTTCACCCTGGCGCTCGCGATCGGCGCCACCACGGCCATCTTCAGCGTTGTTTACGGCGTGCTGCTCCAGCCGCTCCCCTACTCGCAGCCGGACCGCATCGTCGCCGTCTATGAAGTCACGAATAAGGGCACCTGGTCTCGACTCGCCGATCCCAACTTCGACGACTTCCGCGACCAGTCGCGCAGCTTTGAAGCCATTGCCAAGTACAACGCCGATCTTGCTTCCGTCTCCGGTGCCGCCCAGCCCACCCGCACCATGGTTGCCCACGTCTCCTCCGGATTTCTCAATGTCTTCCGCGTGCACCCCATCGTCGGCCGCGCCTTCTCCCCCGACGACAATCGCAAGGGCGCCGCTCCTGTCGTGCTCGTCGGCTACGACTACTGGAAACAGCACCTCGGTTCGACCGGCGATCTCATGCAAGCACGTCTGAAAATCGACAACGCCCTTTACTCCGTGATCGGAGTGCTTCCCCCTGGATTCCAGTTCCCCACCGACGCCGCGCTCTGGACCCCGTCCGACATCGAGGGCGAAAATCAAAGCCGCACTTCGCACAACTATTACTCCGTCGCCCGTCTTCGCGACGGTGTTTCGCTTCAGCAGGCGAACAGCGACATCAGCACTCTCGCGCGCCGTATTCACGATGCTGCCAGCGAACACACCGACTACCTTTTGAAAGACGGCGTCGTCGTGCCGCTACAAGAATCGATCACCGGCAAAGCACGTTCTCCACTTCTCATCCTTCTTGGCGCTGTCGCGTTTCTGCTTCTCGTCGCCTGTGCGAACGTGGCTAATCTTCTGCTCGCCCAGGCATCCGTGCGCGAACGTGAACTCGCCGTTCGCAGCGCGCTCGGCGCCGGACGCGCACGCCTCATTCGCCAGTTCTTAACCGAAGCATTCCTGCTCTCTTTTGTTGGCGGAGCCCTCGGCGTCCTCTTCGCCTATGCCGGAGTCGCTGGCCTCTTGCGACTCGCGCCCGAAAATCTGCCGCGACTTGAAAGCGTCTCCATCAGCCTTCCAGTGCTCGCGTTTGCGTTCCTGCTTTCTACGGCCGTCGCGGCATCGCTCGGTGCATTTACAGCTTTCCGCGCCACTACCGGAAATCTCCAGCAAGGGCTCGCTGCCGGAGGCCGCGGACAATCAGGTTCGCCCACCGCTCATCGCGTCGGTCGCATCATCGTCGCCGCCCAGATCGCCATTACTCTCATCCTCGTCATCGGGGCCGGGCTCCTCGGCCGCAGTCTGCTTAAGGTCCTCCAAGTCGATCCCGGCTTCCGCATCGAGAAGATCGTCACCATGAACGTCTCGCTGCCCTGGGTCGAAGATCCGCAAGCGAAAATCGCGCAGGCAAACTTCTTCTCCACTCTTATTTCGCGTTTGCAGCAGATCCCCGGCGTGCGCAATGTCGGCGCCACCAGCGGACTCCCCATGGACGGCTCCGGTAACCCTGACGGCATGTTCCTGCTCATGAATCCCGACGAAGTACCGAAAAGCTTCGACGGCTTCGAAAAATTCTTCTCGCAGAAAGAACGCATCGGCAACGCCGACTTCTGCGTCGCCACCGGAAGCTACTTCCAGACGCTCGGTATACCCCTCATTAGTGGCCGTCTCTTTGACGATCGCGACGGTGCCAACTCCACTCACGTCGCCGTGATCAGTGACTCGCTCGCCCGCGAACGCTTCCCCGGCCAGGATCCCCTGGGTCGCACCATCGAATTTGGCAACATGGATGGTGACCTCCGACTGCTCACCGTCGTCGGTGTCGTCGGCGACGTCCATGAATACGGACTCGATGCTCCACCTCGTCCGACCGTGTACGTCAACCTCTTTCAGCGTCCGCGTCCGGCGATCACCGTCACCATGCTCAGCGACGCCGACACGCAACAGGTCACCAACACCGCGCGCCACATCCTCAGCGAACTCAATCCGGAAATCCCGCCCACCTTCAATACGTTCTCACAGGTCTACTCGGCCTCTCTCGGCTCGCGTCGCTTCAACGTCATCCTGATCGCGTTCTTCGCGATTACCGCGCTGCTGCTCGCCACCGCCGGCGTCTTCGGCGTCATGGCTTACCAGGTCAGCCGCCGCACCCGCGAAATCGGAGTTCGCCTCGCACTCGGCGCC
>DASTGW010000287.1:0-5756 GCA_035718705.1 Terriglobales bacterium
AGGTCGTGGACGTCTTCACCAGGAAGCTTCGTGCGGAAGTGGAATCACGTAGCTGGGGTGACCGCCTGGCACAGAAATGGAATTTTCAAATTCCCGGACTGCGCGAATCGGTCGAGTGCCACGTGCAGCGTCTCGGACAAACCGGCGAGCACACAGCCATGGCCCAGCGTCTGAAGTCGCGCAGCGTGAAGCGCGAAATCATGGGCTATAGCTTTCCAGTTCCCGCGCCGGAAGAGCGCATCATCGTCGCCACGCTGCAGCGCATGTATCGCCATTTCTACTTCCGTATCTGCGATATCGTGAACTCGGCTGCACTCGTCGAACAGAACCTGCTCGATTATCGCGAACTGGAGAAGGCGGCGAACCTCGGCGGCATTTGGCCAGGCGTCTGCACCTACCTGAAGATTGTTTCCGATTACGTGGCTGAGTACCGCGGCTACGGCCTCAACCTTCCGGCTAACGTGATTGAGACCGCCGTGTGCGGCGGCAAGGAAGTTCACGCCAAAAACCTTTTCCTGCGCGTGCCCATCATGCCGCATGGCGCTTCACTTTATACTCGCCAGGTGAAGACCACGGCATTCCGTGGCGATGTGGGCGCGACGTTCCGCCTCTCGCTGTTGCCTCCCTTGGCGTCGGTGGCCGCGCTGGCATTCAAAGTCACGGGTAGCGATAAAGGAATCTGGTAAAGTCCAGGGCCTCATCAAGCGAAAAGGCGCTCCCATGGAGCGCCTTTAAACTTTGGAGCGGGAGACGGGGATCGAACCCGCGACATCCGGCTTGGGAAGCCGACGTTCTACCGCTGAACTACTCCCGCTTGCACCTGTCAGTATATCCCAATCGTCAACCTGTAGCCTCACGCGCAACAGTTGTCAAAAGATTGTCAAATAAGGCCGAATTGCGTTCGCGTACTCATTTGTAGTCACACCACCGCAACCAAACAGGCGTACTATGTATTCCACACATGCCGTGGGTGAGGACGACCACGGCCGGAGGCCTCCATGTCTCGTTTCCCTGTCCGTTGTATCGGTACCTTGGTCGTTGCAGCCTCTCTGATTCCGGCGTCCGCTTGGGCTCAAGCCAAGCCACCGTCAGGTGGGGGCGGTGGAGGAGGAAACACGGGGGGTGGCGGAAACACGTCTGTTCCTTCCCCCGGTAACAATGTTCCGACCCGCACCATCCCGAATATTCAGAACCCCACCCAACCCGAGTTCAATCGTCCTATCTTTCTGAGCGGGAAAGTAGTGCTCGACAGGGGCATGGTCATCACGCAACCGATTCCGGTTGAGCGCGTCTGCAACGGAACCATCCGGCGCGAAGGCTACACCGACACCAAGGGCAACTTCAGCATCATGCTGGGGGAAAACAACACCTTCCAGGATGCCTCAGAATCAGGGGGATTTACCACCCGCAGCGGGATGAACTCCATCAACCCTCGCACCCTCTGGAATTGCGAAATACGTGCCGTTCTCCCCGGCTACACCTCCTCGAGCGTGCTCCTGGCTGGACGCGATTTCAACGGTAATCCCGATATCGGCACCATCACGCTCTCTCGCGCTGGCGGTGGTGGCGAAGGAGACAGCATAAGCGTGGTCAGCCTCAAAGCTCCTGACAAAGCGCGAAAGGAATTCGAGAAAGGCCGCGAAGACTTCGCCAATAAGAAATACGAAAATTCCGAGAAACACCTGGCGAAGGCGGTGGAGATCTATCCCGAGTACGCCCTTGCCTGGCAACTCCGGGGGCAAGATCAGGAACAACTAAAACAGGATGAGGATGCGGTTAAGTCATATCAGACTGCAATCTCCTCGGATCCCAAGTTCGTTCCTCCTTACATTCGTCTGGCGCTCCTGGAGGCTGCCAAGGCTAACTGGTCCGAAGTGGCGCGTCTCACGCAGCGCGCGATCGAACTGGATCCCAGCAACTATCCCGACGCGCATTTCCTGAACGGCGCTGCTCACTTTAACTTGAAACAGTATCCGGAAGCCGAAAAGAGCGCCTTAAAAGCCGTGGCTTTGGATAAAGATCATCGTTTCCCGCGTTCCGAGCTGCTTCTGGGCACGATCTTCCAGATGAAGGGTCAGAATGCCGCCGCCGCCGAGCACTTGAAAACGTATTTGAAACTCGAACCGAAATCCCCAGAAGCCGCTCGGATTCAGACCTACTTGGCAAGCGTTGATCAGCAGAACGCGTCTGCACAACCAGCGCCGAAGCCGCAGCCCTAGTTGGAAGGCACTTCGCGAAGCCCCGGTCCGCCGGGGCTTTTGCTTTCTCCGCAACGTCACCAGTTACAATAACTACAACGTCATCCCGGATCTCACGATTGAATACCAGCGTCTTCGAAATCTTCAAAATAGGTATCGGTCCTTCCAGTTCCCACACCGTGGGCCCTATGCGCGCAGCCCGCGCGTTCGTGCAGTCTTTGAAAGACACTCTGCCACGAGTTTCGCGGGTCAAGACTGATCTCTATGGCTCGCTCGCCCTTACAGGACTCGGTCACGGGACCGATCGCGCGATCATTCTCGGACTGCTCGGCGAAACGCCCGATCAAATCCATCCGGAGACGATCGACAATAAGCTCCAGATCGTGCGAGAGACAGAGTCGATCGCTCTTCTCGGGCAGCATCGAATCGAATTCAACGAGTCCGAAGACCTTCTTTTCCGCAAGACAGAAACCATGCCTGGGCACTCGAATACCGTGCGGTTCACGGCGTTGGATGTCTCCGGCCAGGTGATCGCAACGGATATCTACTACTCCGTCGGCGGCGGATTCATTCAGCGGGAAGGCGATGCTCTGGCTTCCCAACAACGCGCGCCAGTTCCCTATCCGTTCCGCAGCGCCGACGACCTGCTGCGCATCGGCGAAGAAACCGGATTCGCGATCTGGCAGATCGCATTGGCCAACGAGCGGGCATGGAGGCCGGAAGCCGAGATCCGCGCGTATCTCGAGCGCGTTTGGCAGACGATGGAAGCCTGTGTCAGTCGCGGACTGCAGACCGAAGGCATTCTCCCCGGCGGACTGAAAGTTCGCCGCCGCGCACCCGCTCTAGCTCGCAAGCTCGCCGCCAAGAACGCGATCGATCCGCTGGCTCCCCTCGACTGGGTGAACGCTTTCGCGATGGCCGTCAACGAGGAGAACGCTGCTGGCGGACGCGTCGTCACCGCTCCTACCAATGGTGCCGCGGGAATCATTCCAGCCGTCGGTCATTACTATCGGCGGTTCATTCAAAACGCGAACTCGGAAGGCATTTTCCGTTATCTGCTTACGGCGGGAGCGATCGGAATTCTTTACAAAGAAAACGCTTCGATCTCAGGCGCGGAAGTCGGATGCCAGGGCGAAGTTGGCGTCGCCTGCTCCATGGCCGCCGGCGGACTCGTCGCCGCTCAAGCAGGCTCGAATCTGCAGATTGAGTACGCCGCGGAAATTGGCATGGAACACAATCTCGGCATGACCTGCGATCCGATCGGCGGACTGGTCCAGATTCCCTGCATCGAACGCAACGCGATGGGATCGGTAAAGGCCATCAACGCCTGTCGCATGGCGATGCAGGAGACTGGCGATCACAAAGTGTCCCTCGACCAGGTGATCAAGACGATGTATCAGACGGGCCTCGATATGCAGTCGCGATATAAGGAGACTTCTCTAGCAGGGCTGGCCTTGAATGTCATTGAGTGCTAATCGCGTGATGTGAACATCCGAATCCTGAAAGCTCAAGCCTCTCCATTTAAACTTTCAATGTTCTGCTCGCGGGCCCGCCATTTCATCTAAGGCAAGATTCAGCTCAAGGACATTCACGCGTGGTTCTCCTAAAAAACCAAACTGCCGTCCCTCGGTGTGTTTCTTTACTAATGCTCTCAGCTGATCAACGGCCATTCCTCTCTCTTTAGCGACGCGAGGTAATTGGAACTCAGCCGCCGCAGGGGTAATCTCCGGATCGAAGCCGGATGCAGATGTTGTCACCATATCGATAGGAATCGGCTCGTTCGGGTTCTCCAGATGCAGCGCCGCTACATCTTGCCGCACCCGATCGATGAGCTTCTGGTTCGTTGGCCCCAGGTTGGATCCGGCCGAGTTGGCCGCGTCATAGGGCACCGTCGTCGCCGATGGTCGAGAATGAAAATAGCCGGCTCCGGAGAAGCCTTGTCCGATAATCCGCGAGCCCACTATCGTGCCGTTTCTTTGGATCAGCTGCCCGTTCGCCTGCTTGGGAAATATGACCTGCGCCAGAGCCGTTACCACCAGCGGGTACATCAAGCCAAGTAGGAGAGTGGTGGCGATCGTCATCAGCACAGATGTAATCAGGTTCTTTTTCATTTCGGACTCCTACGCCAGGTGCATGCCTGTGATGATCATGTCGATTGCTTTGATCCCCAGGAACGGGACAATCACGCCGCCAACACCGTAGATCCACAGATTTCTACGCAACAGAATCGCCGCTCCCATGGCTCGATACTTAACTCCACGCAAGGCCAGCGGAATCAATCCGATGATGATTAGCGCATTGAAGATAACGGCCGAAAGAATGGCTGACTGCGGCGTCCTCAAATGCATGATGTTCAGCGCGTTGAGCACCGGGAACGTCCCGGCAAACATGGCCGGAATAATCGCGAAGTACTTCGCGACGTCGTTCGCAATCGAGAATGTCGTGAGTGCCCCGCGCGTCATCAGCAACTGCTTGCCAATCTCGACGATCTCGATCAGCTTCGTCGGATTCGAATCAAGATCCACCATGTTGCCGGCTTCTTTCGCCGCCTGCGTGCCGGTATTCATGGCCACCCCTACGTCCGCTTGCGCTAAGGCTGGTGCATCGTTGGTGCCATCGCCGGTCATCGCTACGAGCTTTCCGTCGCTCTGCTCCTTGCGAATCAGGTCCATCTTGTCTTTTGGAGTAGCTTGGGCGAGGAAGTCGTCAACCCCGGCTTCGCGGGCAATCGCGGCTGCCGTAAGTGGATTGTCGCCGGTAATCATGACAGTGCGGATGCCCATCGCGCGTAGATGAGCGAAGCGCTCGCGCATGCCGCCCTTCACGATGTCTTTCAGTTCGATCGCCCCAAGTGCGCCGCGGCTCTTTTCCGCGACAACCAAAGGCGTTCCACCCGAACGGGAAATCTCGTCTACCACCGTCTGCAGCTCTAACGGCATGCTGCGGCCCAGTTGCGAACAATAATTCGCAATCGCGTCAGTTGAGCCTTTACGAATCTCGTATCCGTTCAGGTTCACGCCGGACATGCGAGTCTGCGCGCTGAAAGGAAGGAAGCGCGCTTCATGCGAACCCAACTCGCGGCCACGCAATCCGTATTTTTCTTTCGCGAGCACTACAATCGATCGGCCTTCCGGCGTTTCGTCCGCAAGTGAGGAAAGTTGGGCTGCATCGGCTAGTTCTCGCTCCGTAACTCCTGGCGCGGGGATGAAGCGCGATGCCTGCCGATTGCCGAGAGTAATCGTGCCAGTTTTGTCGAGGAGCAATGTGTTCACATCGCCTGCCGCTTCCACCGCGCGACCCGACATAGCCAGCACATTGTGCTGAACTAAACGGTCCATCCCAGCGATACCGATCGCTGACAACAGGCCGCCGATCGTTGTCGGAATCAGGCATACCAGCAAGGAAACCAGTACAAACACCGTCTGCGGTGATCCGGAATAGATCGCAAAGGGCTGAAGCGTAACAACCGCTAGCAAAAAGATGATCGTCAGCCCTGCGAGAAGAATATTGAGTGCGATCTCGTTCGGCGTCTTCTGCCTTTCAGCCCCTTCGACGAGG
>DASTGW010000288.1:0-11195 GCA_035718705.1 Terriglobales bacterium
GGCCGTGAATTTTCTGACGGATTTGATGTACTCGGCGCTGAATCCGAGGATAAGACAGTGAGGGTACAGGGGGCTGCGCACTCGGTAGTGGAGTGCGAGGTGTCATTGCGATCTCGGCTCCTGTAAGACTCACCCAGTACCCAGAACCCAGTACCCAGAGAAGTGGGGGAGCATGATATCTGGCCTTCCTCCTGCTTGCGATTTTCCACCTTATTTTCAGGTTAGCAATTTGGGGCATGGAGACTGCCAAAGTTCGCGAAATAGTTTGCAGGGATCTGGCCCTTTCAATTCCGAAACGGAAATGCTTGCCGGTCGAGGGCCATCGGAGAGGAGCTATTGGCGGAAGATGGCGGGCAGCGCAAAGTGGCGAGACTCAAAAGAGGAAGCCGCCCCCCGGGGCGGCTTTTGGAAGTAGTTCGGTTTACATGATGGCGGTGGGCGGGGCAGGTTCGTCGGGCGAACCGGCGTTGGCCAGCGGAACGCGGATCATCAGCGCGACTAGTACTGCCAGTCCGACCAAGCCCGTCCACCATGCATCGCCGATGCCGAGGTGCCAGAGCTTGTGTTCCGTGCCAACGATACCCGCGATAACGAGGCCGCAGAGCGCTTCTCCGGCGATGAGGCCTGAGGCGGTCAGTACGCCTGCATTATCGACGCGAGCTTTCTGGGCGTCGTTGAACCCGCGACGATCACGGAGTTTGTCGGTGATCCAGCGGATCACGCCGCCGACGAAGATGGCGAACGTCGTCTCCAGTGGTAAGTACATGCCGACCGAGAACAGCATCGGGCTCTTCACCTGCACCATGATCAGCGCAAAGCCCATCAGAATGCCGACGACGACGAGTGGCCACGCCATGTTGCCCCCGACGATGCCCTGCGCGAGCATTGACATCAGGCCCGCTTGCGGCGCCGGTAAGGCCGCGCTGCCGAAGTGGTAAGCCTTGTCGAGAATCATGAGCGGGAAGAACAACACGAGCGAGGCAACGATCACGCCCATGATGTCGCCCACTTGCATACGAGCCGGTGTGCCGCCGAGGATGTGTCCGACCTTGAGGTCCTGCAGCATCTCGCCCGCAACGGCGGAGGAGACGCAAACGACGGCGGCGACCCCTAGCACCGCGGCCACGCCGCCGATTCCAGAAACACCGAGCGCGACCATCAGAAGGGCCGCGACAACAAGGGTACAGAGCGTCAATCCAGAGACTGGGTTATTCGACGACCCGATCATGCCGCACAGGTTTCCAGACACTGCGGCGAAGAAGAAGCCGAGGACGGCCATGACCAGCGCCGCAACAACCGCGCCGGTAATAATCTTGCCTCCCGGCAGATTGCCTGCGTGGGAGATAAAGAAGTAGTAGAGAGCAATCATCGCAAGGACGACGAGACCGACGCCCGCGAAGACGATCTTCGCATTGAGGTCGCGTTCGGTGCGATCGGTGGTCTCGTGAGCAGCAGCGGACTTCTTTAAATCGGAGACTGCGCGGGACATACCCACACCCAGTTGCTTGCGCATGCGGAACAGTGTGAAGCCTGCACCGACGAGCATGCCGCCGACAGCGATCGGACGCACGATGGTGAACCATATACCGTTCGCCACGCCGCCCCAGTAGGCAAATGGACTGGCGTCGGCAGGCATCGGCGGAAGATGCGGCCCGAGGAAGTAGGTGAGGAGCGGAACCAGAAGTCCCCAGGAGACCACGCCGCCGGCAAAGTTCAGCGCGGCGAGGCGCGGTCCGATGATGTATCCGACGCCTAAGTATGCCGGGCTGATCGCGGGCGAGTTGAAGGTGCTCATGCCGCCAGTCGCAACCACAGGAGCTGTTGCGCCACGTCCGACACGCAGGCCAGCCGCCATGGACGGGATATTGACGAGCTTGGTGAAGGTGTACCAGTAGAGGTTGATCTGCGAGAGGAAAAACAGGAACGCGCCGATGCCCATGTTGGCGAAGAGGATCTTCGCGGCGCGCGCGCCTTGCTGTCCCGCTTTGTGAATTTCCGAAGCCGCGACTGATTCGGGGAAGGGAAGCTCAGGGTCCTCGACCATCACGCGACGTAACAGCGTCACGAACAGAATGCCGAGAGTTCCGCCGATCACCATCAGCGCGACCGACTGCCAGTAGTGACCTTGGAGTCCGCCCCACAACTGCGGCACGATAACGAATGCGGGAATCGTGAAGACCGCGCCAGCCGCGACGGATTCGCCAATCGAGCCGATGGTGCGAGCGATGTTCTCTTCGAGGATGGAGCCCTTCATCAGGCGCAGGACAGCCATGCTGATGACGGCCGCGGGGTACGTCGCGGCGATCGTCATTCCGGCGCGAAGGCCGAGATACGCGTTGGCGGCTCCAAGAACTCCTGTCATGAGCAAACCGAGCACAATCGCGCGAACGGTGAACTCGGACATCTGCATCGTGGGGGGGACAAAAGGTTGAAACTTTCTTACGCCTGTCGATGGAGGCGTGGTGGTCTGGGTACTCATAGAAAGAGTCCTCTTTTAGTGACACTCCGCTGGGATAGGTGCCAAAACGGCGTAAGTTTCTCACGCAGTGGCGCTTACGTACAAGTGTAGACGCCACACGACAGCGATTCGGGAACAACGGACGGAAACTCGCGATCCCGGCCTGCCATGCTAGATTGTCGAGCTACATGGAAAGTCAGCCCATCCTGTGCGCGCACCTGCTTAGAAAAGTGGACGCGAAATTGATGGAATTGTTGCGCTCGCTTGCGCCTGAAGAGTGGGACAAGCAGACGATCGCTCCGCGCTGGAAAGTGCGCGATGTGGCTGCTCATCTGCTAGACACCCCCTTGCGAAAGCTCTCGATGGTGCGCGATCACAACTTCGTGGAGCAGGTGGAGATTCGCTCCGAGCAGGACCTGGTCACCCTGATCAATCGGCTTAATGATGAGGGCGTGAAGGTCTATCGGCGGCTGAGTCCGCCGCTGCTGATCCGCTACATGGAGATCGCCTGCGAGCAGAGCGCCGACTTCCATGAATCGCTCGACCCTTTTGCTCCCGCAGCTTTTGCCGTGAGTTGGGCGGGAGAGAGCGAGTCGCTCAACTGGTTCGACACGGCACGTGAGTTGACGGAGCGCTGGCATCATCAGCAGCAGATTCGGCTGGCGACGGAGCGGCCGGACATCATGATCCCTGAGCTCTATCATCCGGTGCTCGACTGTTTCCTGCGGGGACTGCCGCATCGATTCAAAGACGTAAGCGCTCCGGAAGGGACAAGCCTGGTGGTCGAAATCAGCGGTGATTGCGGAGGAACTTGGGTTCTTAGTCGAACGGATGCCGGATGGAGAATCGGTGAAGGCACGACGGTGAATTGGGCTGGGAGGGTGACCATCCCGCAAGCGATTGCCTGGCGCGTGTTTACCAAAGGCATTGCCCCTGAGGCGGCGCGAGCGCAGATCACGGTGGAAGGTGAAAATCGGCTGGCAGAGCCGGTTTTGGGCCTCACGGCCATTGTGGGTTAGCCCATGTGGTGGGTTCGAAAGTGTGCGACCTGTCGGTCGTTAAAGTTCAGTGACATCCGTTGATTTCATCAGCAACACAGGGCTATACTGAATGCGGTTCTTACCGTCCTAGGATCGCGTTCGGAGCGATTGAGGACTGATCAGGAGGCTGTCTTCAGCAGTACCGGAGACCGAACTCGGATTGCGGGAGCCATCGTCCGACGACGAAGCAGCTCCCGAGTAGTAGATGTCGTTCGTGCTGCGCGCGACAGTGTCGTAACCCTCCTGTTCCCCGCCGATTGCCGGCTCTGTGACCTTCCTCTCGCCATAAGTTCCCGTCTGCCTGTGTGTCCTGAGTGTCTGGATTCCATTGAACCCCTTGCTGGCGACCGCTGCCTGATCTGCGGCGAGCGACTCTTTGCCGGGTTTGCGCAGACGCTGTGCGGCGAGTGCTTAAAGGAGCGCCCGTCGTTCGAGAAGGCGAGCGCCTACGGAAGCTATACCGATGGGCTTCGAGAGTTGATCCATCTTTTGAAGTACGACCACGTGCTCCCGGCGGCGAAGGTGTTGGGACGCATGTTGGGGGAAGCGGTTTCTGACCTGGCTCCTGAGTTCGGGGATCGTCCGCCGCTGGTGGTGCCGGTTCCGCTGCATGCCAACAAATTGAAGCAGCGCGGGTTTAATCAATCAGAACTGGTTGCGAAAGCCATGGCGAAGGGCTTCGAGCGAAAGCTGGAACTTGCGCCGGAGTTGCTGGTTCGCAAGCGGGAAACGGATTCGCAGACGGGATTGACGCGTCAGCAGCGCATTGCCAATCTGCGTGGCGCGTTTCGTGCCACCAGCGAAATTGCTGAACGCGACATCCTACTGGTGGACGACGTGTTCACGACGGGGACGACGGTGTCCGAGTGTGCGCGTGTGTTGCGCCGTGCCGGGGCACAGAGAGTTTGGGTGGCTACCATTGCACGCGTGTTGAAAGCGGAACCAACGTTTGCACGCGTGGAAGGAGAACAGGAGCGCGCACTGGCGATGACAGCCGGCGCTTACTGAAGTTATGCACGCAAAGGGACACAACACGGTCCGTACGCAGGTCGCGGAACAGTTCCAGCCCTTTACTCATGGCGGAACTGGCCGGGGCGCTATGAATCAGCCAGTGCTGGTTTTGAACGCCAGCTATGAGCCTATCAATGTCTGCGCGGCGCGAAGGGCCATCGTACTGGTGCTGAAGGGCGTAGCTATGGCCGAAGAGAGCAATGGCAATACCATGCATGCTGCTCGACTGGCCATGCGGATCCCGTCGGTGATCCGGTTGATGGAATACCGCCGCATTCCGCACCAGACGCGGGCGCTGTCGCGGAAGAACATCCTGTTGCGCGATCGCAACTGCTGCCAGTATTGCGGAACTGTGCTTCCGGCAAGTGATCTCACGCTTGATCACGTGATGCCGCGCTCGCGCGGCGGAAGTTCGACGTGGGAGAACCTGGTCGCGTGCTGCCATACCTGTAATCGCAAGAAGGGAAACCGCACGCCGACTGAGGCGAACATGAAACTGATGAAGGAGCCGCGTCCGTTCAACCTGCATACGAGCCGTCATATCATGCGGCTGCTCGGTCACTCGGACGACAAGTGGAGGAAGTACCTCTTCTATTAGAAGAATTGAATGAGTGAGGGCACGGGTGACCGTGCCCTTTTCTATTTTCTGCCGAAGGCTTTGTGGACGAGCGTGTACTGGGCGGCACCGAGGATGCCGGCGTCGTCGTTGAGCACGATCTTAACCGGCATGTCTTCGAGGAGCGGGCGCATTCTTCCTTTACTCAGGAAGGCGTTCATGAAGGTCGGCTTCTTCATGAGCGGAAGGATCTTGGCCGCGATGCTTCCGCCGACGAACATGCCTCCGAGCGCCATGTATTTGAGCGCGCAATTGCCGGTTTCGGCGCCATAGACGCTGACGAAGATTTCCATTGTCCGCTCGCAGATCTTTGCCTTGTTTTCCAAAGCGAGCTGGGAGATCAGCGCCGGAATGTCTTTTGTTTCTTTCATCTGCTCGGTGAGCCAAGAGGGTTCTTCTTCTTGCTTCGTATCGCGCAGAAATTCATAAATGTTGCGGATCCCAGGGCCGGAGAGCAGGCGCTCGAAGCTGACGTGACCATGCTTTTTCATCAAGTAACGGGCGAGTTCGAGCTCGGTTTCGTTGTTGGGACCGAAGTCGCAATGTCCGCCCTCCGCGGGGAAGGGTAAGTGCCGATATCCATCCCAGAATAGGCCTGCCTCGCCTAAGCCGGTTCCGGCTGAGATAACAGCCGTGTTGCCGGTCGCTTCAGGCGCCCCTTCCTGAAGCGTGAGCAGGTCTTTGGATTCGAGCACGTTGATGCCATAGGCGAAGGCCTCGAGATCGTTGATAAGGCCGATGCTTTTGAGGCGGAGTTGCTGAGCGAGATCGTTGCAGTCGATCGTCCAGTCCAAGTTGGAGAGGTGTGCGACGCCGTGGCGGACTGGTCCGGCCACACCAAGACAAGCACGATCGACCGGTATTCCCTCCGAAGTAGTGAAGCGACGCACTGCTTCTCCGACGCCCTTAAACTCAACTGCTTTGTATACCTTTTCGACGACGCAACTCAGGCGGTTGCATTCCAATTCGAAGGCAGCAAGGCGAACATTGGTTCCGCCAACATCTCCAGCCAGAATCATGGGATTCTTCTCCAATGGCGTCCGTCACGCGCCATGAGTTCATCGGAATCTTTGGGCCCCCAACTGCCGGCGGCGTAATTGGGAAAATTCCTCGGCGGCAACGCGCTCCAGACGTCGAGAACGGGGTCGACGATAGACCAACCGGCTTCCACCATGTCGGACCGCTGGAACAGAGTCGCGTCACCGATCATACAGTCGTAGAGAAGCACTTCGTATCCGTTGTACGGGTCGGCACCGAAGTACTTGGAATACTCGAAGCTCATCTCCACGTTGCCCAATTTCAATATCGGGCCAGGGATCTTTGCGCCGAAGCTCAATTGCATTCCTTCTTCGGGCTGGATCTGGATCACCAGTTGGTTCGGATTCAATTTGTGCACCGGTGTTTTGCGGAAAAGAATGTGAGGGGCACGCTTAAACTGGATCGTAATTTCGGTGTGCCGCTTCGCCAGGCGCTTGCCGGTACGGATGTAGAAGGGAATGCCGGCCCAGCGCCAGTTGTCGATATTGAGCTTCAGCGCGACGAAGGTTTCGGTGCGCGATTCAGGCGAAACGCCAGGCTCAGCGCGATAGGCCACCACTTTCTCCGCATCGACCGCGCCGGTCCCGTACTGTCCGCGAACGCTATTGTGAAGCACGTCTTCAGAGCTCAGGCGCTGAATCGCCGATAGCACCTTCGCCTGTTCGTCGCGAACGGCGTCGGCTTCGAAAGACACGGGAGGCTCCATGGCAACGAGGCTAATCAACTGCATCATGTGATTCGGCACCATGTCTCGAAGGGTGCCTGCCGAGTCGAAATAGCCGCCGCGTTGTTCGACACCCACGGTTTCCGCGTTCGTGATCTCCACGTGATCTATATACCGGCGGTTCCAGATAGGCTCAAAGATTCCGTTGCTGAAACGAAACACCAAGATGTTCTGAACGGTTTCCTTACCGAGATAATGATCGATACGGTAGATCTGCTTTTCGTGCAGCACCGACCGGATGTTCCGGTTCAACGCGCGCGCCGATTCCAGGTCGCTGCCGAAGGGTTTTTCGATGACAACTCTGCGCCAGTGGCCGCCTTCTTCGTCGGCCAGTCCCACGGCGCCAAGTTGTTGCACGATCTTGGCAAAGAATTTTGGGGCGGTCGCCAGATAAAAGAGGTAGTTACCGCCGGTATGAAGCTGTGCATCGACCTGCTGCAGTTTCTCCTTCAACGCGGCGAAAGTTTTCTCATCCTCGAAGGCGCCCTGCATGTAATACAGACGCTCCATGAACCAGTTCCACGCTTCGGAGGAATGTTCAGCGGTGGGAAGAAAACTGGTGACCTGCTTCTTCCAATCTTCTTCTGCGAGGGGATCGATGGACACACCGACCACGGCAAAGTCGTGAGAAAGGAGATTGGCCTTCGCCAGGTTGAACAGCGCAGGAACCAGCTTGCGTTTGGTGAGGTCCCCGGCGGCGCCGAAAAGCACCATCACGCACGGTCCCGCGGCCCTGCTTACTTGTTCGAGTTCTTCGTTCTGATCCGCCAGCGCGGGCAGCGTTGCCATGGACACCTCGCGTAAAGATTCGCAGCCAAGCTGCGGCCGAACCATGCCCCACACGCACAATCGGCGAAGGTCGGCAGTATACTGCGTTCGTTGCGCAGGGTGCCACCTGACCTGTGCGAGTGGAAGAGCATCTACTATCCTCGGTATGAAAGTGTTCAAGAAAAATAGACGTCCGGTGCGGACGAGCAAGGCACGGAAACAAGATCCGGAGCTTGGACTTCAGCTTGGACGTGAATGGATCCATCGCTACTCGGAGAAACTCGGGCCCGTGCCTCCGGTCTTTCATTACACGGGGGCGCATGGCGTACGCGGCATCCTCAACAGCGACCGCATATGGGCCAGTGGATCGCAGCACATGAACGACTGGATGGAAGTCGTGTATGGCTACGACATCATGATGGCGGCGCTTCGCGAGGCTGTGCGCGAGGGTGAGCTTCCGCAAAGAAGCCGGAGCGTTTTTCGCGAGGTGTTAGTGGCGATGGAACAGCCGGACTCGCCTTTCGTGGATGCGTACTTCGCGGCCTTTTGTGAAAAAGGAAACCTGCTGAGCCAGTGGCGGGCCTACGCGGGCACGCAGGGATTTGCCGTGGAGGTCGATCCGCTGGTGATTGAAGGTGAGTTGACGCTGACGACAAAAGCCATGGCACGCAATCTTCGGCTGGCGAAGGTTGAGTATGATCCGGAGAGGCAAAAGCAGAGCTTGCGCGAAACGCTCGACGACCTGACGCAGACCATCGAGAAGCAGCGCGGCAATTCCGATCGCCTTCATGCCACGCTTGCTGAATTCGTTCGAGTCGTGTTGTCGTCGTGGGCGGCGACGGTGAAACATCCGGGGTTCGAGGAAGAGCAGGAGTGGCGCGTGATCTTCCAACCGATGATTACGACCGAAGAGCGTTATCACTCGACCGAGGAGTTTGTCGTCCGCGTGGAGGACTACGCGCTTGTGACGCACGTGGAATTGATGCCTTCGAAAGTATTGCCGTCCAAGCCGCGGCAGGAGCCGAAGTTGCCGATCAAATCCATCACCTGTGGGCCCAACGTTTCCATGCGATCAACCGTGCGGGCGTTGGAAATTTTGCTGCGTAATAACGGCTACGAGGGCGCAAAGATTTTGAAGAGCGAGATTCCGGCGAGGACATAACAAGAAGATGCAGGACATCCTCGAACTCGAACCGCCGAAGGCTGACGGGCGGGTGAAGTATGGCCCCGACCCGCTGAACTTCGCGGATGTTCGCTGGCCTTCCACGAAAAAGCCGTGGCCGATGGTGATGAATATTCATGGTGGATTCTGGCGAGCGGCTTATGACCTGACCCATGCCGGGCACTTGTGTGCTGCCCTGACCAAAGCGGGTATGGCGACGTTCAATATCGAATATCGGCGCGTTGGCGATCCGGGCGGTTCGTGGCCGGGGACGTTCGAGGACATTCGCAATGCTTATGCCTACCTGCAGCAAAACGCGTCGTCGATGGGATGCGATCCGGCGAAGATAGCCGTTATGGGACACTCGGCCGGGGGCCATCTGGCGGTATGCCTTGCTGGGCATGAACAGACCGCGACACGGGTGGTTTCCCTGGCCGGAGTGCTGGATCTGCGGAAGGCATACGAACTCCACCTCAGCAGCAATGCCGTCGTCGAGTTTCTGGGTGGGACACCGGAGCAGATGCCGGATCACTACAAGGAAGCTTCGCCATTTGAATTACCCGTGCAGGCGAAGCAGGTGGTGATCGCCGGATCGAAGGACAACGTGGTGCCTCCAGACTTTTCCTCGCGGTATGCGGCAGAAAAGAAAAAACGGGGCGAAACGGTGGAATTCGTGGACATCCAAGACGCCGGCCACTTTGATGTTATCGACCCTCGGACAAAAGTGTTCCAAATCGTGTTGGAGCAGACGCGCCGACTTCTGTCGTGACGATTTACATCCTCCTCTAAACGTCTGAACCGCAATCATTTCTCGGATGAGACACGCTTGCGCTGCGCGTGATCGGCAAACGATTGCGATGTGCGTTCAAGGTCCTCCATCGTGAAAGGAGGAGGACACTCATGCGTGATTTCGCCCCACGTTTTCCTATACAAATCTTGACGCTTCTTGCACTCGCGGGCACAGGTTTAGCACAGGCTGGAAGCTGGGCCGCCGTGGAGGGGCTTCAATCTGGCGCCGCCATTTCTGTGAAAACAGAAAAAGGGGAAAAGCTTCATGGGGAGTTCGAAGCCGCTGACCCTGACCACCTGGTGCTGTGGTCGAATGAGCGATCATTTCCGGGGCGTGTGACAGTCCGAAGAGAATTGTCGCGCGCGAGCGTGAAGCAGGTGCGAATCAACCGGCCCGTCGCATCAGTCGCGGCAGGAGCAGCCATCGGAGCAGGAATAGGGGTTGGCTTGGGGGTGGGTTTGGACGCCACGGCCAAAGACCACGAAGCTAGAAGCGTTGTAAGTCTCGTCTTCGGTGCGCTTGGCGCGGGGCTGGGAGCGGCCATCGGGAAGACCCATCCCTTCCTTCATGGGCCACTTATTTACGAGGTGCCGTAATTCTTCGCCAATTTGAGTTCCCCCGAGGCATAATGGCGCCCCGATGGAGGCACTATGAGCGCGAAGAGAGTGATTCTGGCAGGAATTCTGGGCGCAATTGCGATGTTCCTGTGGTCCGCTGTAGCACACATCGTGACGCCGCTCGGGGAGACCGGGATCAGCGAAATCCCCAATGAACCGTCTGTGCTGACTGCGATGCAGTCGAGCCTTGGCGCCAACCACGGCATGTTCCTCTTCCCCGGAATGGGCTTGGGCCCGAATGCCACACGAGAGCAGAAGAGCCAGGCGATGCAGCAGTACCAGGCGAAGCTGGACAGCAACCCGTCCGGGATCCTGATCTACCACCCGGCAGGCGCCAAGGGAATGACCGGATCCAAACTGGCGATTGAGTTTCTGACCGAAGTCCTGGAAGCCCTGATTGTTGCCTTCTTAATCGCCGGTTCACGCGCCACGACCTTGGGCGGACGGGCAGCGATCGGGCTCATGGTGGGAATCGCGGCGGCAGTTACCACGAACATCTCTTACTGGAACTGGTACGGCTTCCCGACGAATTACACGGTGGCTTACATGTCGATTGAGATCGTGGCGTTCCTGTTGGCGGGAGTCGTGGCCGGGGTGGTCCTGGGGAGAGGTGTTACGAATCGAAGCGTCGCTGCAACTGCATAATTAGCGTACGCGAACGGACTTGCGCCACATCGCGTGAAGCCAGATCAGCACGCCGATCGCACTGATCTCTAAAGGTCCCGGAGTGGTGATGAGATGGAAGATATTGGTGAAATCGATGGTTTGAGTCTGGACTTTCGTCGCCCAGATCACACCGCCGCCGAACATCAACATGCCTAATCGGGCTTCCGTTCGTGGCATACGCCAGAACGGATCGCGTTCGATCATCTTGGCCGCGCGCGGGACGTCGTAGTTGACACCGTACCCGATGCGCTCGCGGGGCGCGCCGTAGGTTACCTCGTAGCCAACGCGCTCTTTTGGAGCTTTCG
>DASTGW010000289.1:0-2736 GCA_035718705.1 Terriglobales bacterium
ATCTTCACCCACGAGACCTGGATGTTGTTGATCAAGCCGGCGAGCATGACGCGAGCTAGAGCGTGAATGCGGATATGTTCCTCGGGTGTGGGACCGGGGCGCGAATGTCCTTCGAGGAAGAGGCGCGTGTTGTTGTGGATAAAACCAAGCGGCACGAACTCGGTGAAGCCGCCGGTGTCGTGTTGGATGCGACGGTAGAGAAGGAGTTGATCGACCCAGTGTTCAGGCGTTTCCACGTGGCCATACATCATGGTGCTGGTGGTGCGGATGCCGACTTCATGCGCCGTGCGCACGATTTCTTCCCACGAAGAAGCGTTCAGCTTGTACTTGGAGATCAACTGGCGGACGTCGTCGTGGAGAATCTCGGCGGCCGTGCCGGGCATGGTGTCGAGACCGTTCTCGCGCAGCATGATGAGATAGTCGCGCAGCGGCAAGCCCGTGAGTTGCACGCCGTAGGTGATCTCCATTGGGGAGAAGGCGTGGATGTGCATCTTGGGCAGAGCGCTCTTGATGGCAATTAGGAGATCGCGGTAATAGAAGGGTGGAAGGCCTTTTGGAAGTCCGCCCTGGATGCAGACTTCGGTGGCTCCGAGATCCCAGGCTTCCTGCGCTTTCTGCACGAGTTCGTCGAAATTGTAGCTCTTGGCTTCGGGATGATTCGGGCCGTGATGGAAGGCGCAGAACTTGCAGCCGACAAAGCAGACGTTGGTGAAGTTGATGTTGCGATTGACGACGTAAGTAATGTTGTCACCAACGAGGCGCTCGCGAAGGATGTCAGCTACGGCGGCGAGGGCAAGCAATTCATGGCCGGATGTGTTCGCGAGTGAAAGGCATTCGTCTCGTGTGAGCGATGAGCCATCTTCGGTGGCGAGAACGGTTTCGAGCGGAGTGCGAAGCGCTTTCGACAGAGTTGGTGACAGGGTTTCCCAAACGGCGCGGGCGTTCCAGGGCTGGGGCAAGACTTGCATGGGGTCCTCAACGAAACATGTCGCGTTCAGCGGGGCGGATAAGGTCGCGTGCACGGCCGCGTCCGGCCTCGTATCCGTAACCTTGAATGATACACGCGGGCAGTCGCGTTCGCTTGCCGCAGGCGAGTCCGGCCATGCCGGCGAGTTCGTCAGCGATGGCCTCCAGCGTGACTTTCAGCTTGTAACCGTAGGGATCGCGAGTACCGCGCGAGTCGCGGAAGGCGCGCATGCCGGCGAGTCCGATGGCGACTTCGGTAAGGCCTTCGCGCCAGGGGCGACCAAAGCTGTCGGAGATGATGATGGGTACGGCGAAGCCGAGTTGTTTCTTCAGCGAGCGGTAGATGTTCTGGGCGGAGCGGTCGGGGTCGCGGGGCAGGAGAACCACACTTTTACCACCGTCAACATTAGACGCGTCGACGCCGCTGTTGGCGCAAATGAAGCCGTGTGGCGTCTCGGTGATGGTGACGCCGTGATGCTGGCGCACGATGCGTTGCGAGTCAGACCAGGCGAGTTGGGTCACGCGTGGATCGAGCGCGTACTTCTTTGCCCAGGCCGTGGCTTTTGCTGATGGTTTTACGCTGTCGAGGGCGACGATTTGTCCCTCTGCCTTGGAGATGATCTTGTGCGTGATGACAAGGATGTCGCCCGGTTTTAGCTGCCGCTTCTTTTTATTCAGTGCTTCCAGGATAACGAAGGCGATCTTGTCACCGGGGCGAACCTCACCGATGCCTTCGATCGGAACGGCGCGCAGCTCAGACATGCGCCCTTCTCCATTCTTTCAACAGGCGCTGGGCACGAGTGCGGATCGGTTGGCGCATGAGCGCGTCGAGATCTCCAGACGTATCGATGTCGAGCCCAATGCCGGCAAAGTCGGCGATGACGACGTAGGAGCCAGTTGCGCGGGCAGCAGAGAGATGCGGCTCGAAGCTGTCATTTCCGAAGCGAAGAGGGATCAGGTCGTTGGGGCGGCGAAGGATGCCGTTAGTGCCGCGACGGTCGGAGGCGGGAGCGATCACGACTCCGCGCTCGGGCATGAGAGCGAGGAGGGCGCGAACTTCGGTTGAGGTGATGAGCGGTATGTCGGCGGGGAAGACGAGGTTGAAGGGCGTCTCGAGGTTGCGGCAGTAGGCGGTGGCGAGTTCGATGGCGGCGGTCTCGCCGGCTTCGGTGTCGTCGAGCAGAATGGAAAATTTGCGAGCTTTGGCTTGCTTGGATGCGAAGATGTCGCCGCTGACGATGGTGACGCCGGGAACTTTAGCGAAGGGTGCGAGCGCGTCGAAGACGTCTTCGACCATGGCATGAGCGAGCGCGAAACGCTGGTCGGGCGATAACGCAGGCGAGAGACGCTGTTTGGCGTTCTGCAGGTCCTTCACCGGCACGAGGATCAACGGACAGCCTCTTTGAGCTGCGAGACAGATTCGAGAGCGAACTGTGCCAGCGATGTTTTGTCGGCGTCGGACTGCATGATGGTGTTGGTGAAGGCCGCTTGTTTGCCGAGTTTCTCAATAGAGGTTTGCTCGGATGCGTCGCGTGAATCCGCGATGATCAAGTGCGCGAAGTCCTTGTAGGCTTCGGCGATTCCGGCGGGAGAAACGGACCATCCTTTCATGCGCATGAGCTTGGCGGCGGGCCCGGAGACTGCGTCGCCACCGACGATGGGGCTGATCGCGGCGATGCGTGCGGTGGTGTTGCGCAGAGTGTCACGAACGCCGGGCACCGCGAGAATCGGGCCGATACTGGTGACCGGATTGCTCGGCGCGATGAAGAT
>DASTGW010000290.1:0-14216 GCA_035718705.1 Terriglobales bacterium
AACTTCACTTGCCGGGCTAGAGTCAACCTGGGCCGCCACGATTTCAGATTGGATCGCTGAACTCGACTTGATGAATGCGGACCGCGAAGCGATTCTTCGACATGTACAGCGAACACGCTATGCATTTGGTGGCATGGGAAGTCTGAATGACATCGCTTCGACGGATGGTACTTCACTCGACAGAGACCGAGAGACATTGTTCAAGCTGTGCAACAAACTAATCTCGCAATATCAATAGCAGGAAGACATGGCAAAGAAAAAAGATCAGAAGTACGGATTTTCCACTACGGCAATTCATGCGGGCGGTGAGCCGGATGTGACTACCGGGGCGGTAAGCGCGCCGATTTATGCGACGTCCACGTACGTGCAGGATGAGCTTGGCAAGCCGAAGATGGGGTATGAGTACGCGCGCGTATCGAATCCTACGCGCGACCGGCTCGAGGTGAACCTGGCTGCGCTGGAAGGTGGAATCGCGGCGCGCGTGTTTGGCAGCGGGATGGCGTCTATTACGGCGGTCTGCCTGATGATGAAGCAGGGAGATCACCTGGTCTGCGGCAGCAACGTCTATGGCGGCACGCCGCGGCTGTTCAACCAGGTAATGGCGAACTTCGGGTTGGAGTTCTCGTACGTCGATACATCCGACCTGGCAGCGACCGAGCGCGCGATGAGGAAGAACACGAAGTACGTGTGGATCGAAACGCCGACGAATCCGCTGATGACGATCAGCGACATCTCCGCGGTGGCGAAGATTGCGCACAAGCACGGCGCCGAGTTGATCGTCGATAACACGTTCATGTCGCCTTACTTTCAGCGGCCGATCGCGCTGGGCGCGGACATGGTGATGCACTCGACGACGAAGTTCTTGAACGGCCATAGCGATGGGCTAGGAGGCGTGATCGTCTGTACTACGGCGCAGCAGGCGGAGAAGCTGGCCTTCCTGCAGAAATCGTCGGGCGGAATTCTGTCGCCGTTCGAATCGTGGCTGGTGCTGCGGGGAGTGAAGACACTAGGCGTCCGGATGGTACGGCATAACCAGAACGGGATGCAGGTGGCGGAATATCTTGCGGGGCACAAGAAGGTGAAGCGGGTCTTCTATCCAGGACTGAAGAGCCATCCGCAATATGCGCTGGCGAAGCGGCAGATGTCGGGCTTCGGGTCATTGGTGACGTTCGACCTTGGCTCGCTCAATAACGCGAAGAAGATGTTGAAGCGCGTAGGACCGGTGTGCTCACTGGGCGAGTCGCTCGGCGGCGTGGAGACGCTGATTTCGCATCCGGCGACGATGACTCATGCGGCGCTGGGTGTGGAGGGGCGCAAGAAGATCGGGCTCACAGACGGCATGGTGCGAATCTCGGTTGGTATCGAAGAAGTGGAAGACATCATCGCCGATCTGGAGCAGGCACTAGCGGCGGTCTAGTGAGGGAATTGCGTAGCAGCCATGGCGCGATTGGCGGGGAGATCGACGATAAAGCAACTGCCTTTGGAAGAGCTGCGAACCAGGATTCTGCCCGAGTGTTTTTGAACGAGCTCACGGGTGATCCAAAGCCCGAGTCCCGTGCCTTTTTCGCCCTTGGTGGTGAAGAAGGGCTCGAAGATCTGTTGCTTCAGATGCGTCGCGATACCGGGTCCTTGATCGACAATGAGGATTCGGGCCCGAGGCCCGTGTCCGTTCACTGAGGCGCAGGACACCCGGATCTGCAGCTGCGAGCCGGCTGGGCTGGCTTCGATGGCGTTGTTGACCAGGTTTGATACCACCTGCCGCATTTCTCCTGGGTAGGCGAGGATTGTGGCGTTCTCATCCAGCTCGGTCGAGACATCGATTTGTTTCTCGAGCAATTTGGGCCGGTAGAGAACCAACACGTCGGCGACAATCGTCGGCAAGTGCACTGCGACAGGGCTCACCGGCTCGCGATGGAAGGAGAGCAGGTTACGAGTAATGTGACTTACCCGGCGCAGTTCTTCGTCGGCCATGGCGAGCTGCGCTTGAGTTTCCTCGTCCAGTCCCCGCTTGTGGCGCAGCAAGTAGAGAACGTTGGTGATGGCTGCCAAAGGATTGTTGATTTCATGCGCGAGGGTTGAGGCAAGCCGGCCGGTAGCGGCCAATTTCTCGTTCATGCGCAGAGCGGCTTCGGCCTTCTTACGCTCGGTGATATCCATCGCATAGCCAATCATTCCGATCGGCATGCCGTTCTCGTCGTTGAGCATCGAAAGCGAAAGATGCGCGAAGAAGTCGCCGCCATCTTTGCGGACCTGGCGCACTTCTACTTCGTGACGCCCTTTCTGTTGCAGGGGAAGGATGACCTCTCCGCGAAGGAATTCCTGATCCTGGGTGCGGTAGATGGCCCCCACGTACTTACCCATCATCTCATCGGCGGTGTAACCCAATCGTTGTTCGCAGCCCTTGTTCCACAACGTGATGTGGCCGCGCAGATCGGTAGCGATCACGGCGTCGTGAATCTGGTCGAGGATCTGCGCGTTGCGCCGGAGCTCCTGCTGTAACATCTTGTCGCGCGTGATATCGAGGTTGATGCCGATCATTTTCTGCGGCTTGCCGTGCTCATCGAAGAGGACTTTGCCGCGTGCGCTGATCCAGCGGACTTCTCCGGTATCGGCGCGCAGAATTCGCCATTCGGCGTCGAGTTCGCCGGAAACAAGCGACCAGCGAGCCTTTTCTTCCGCCTGCGAAAGATCCGAGGGGTGAACATATTGGCACCATGCATCGTAGGTGCCGGGGAAGGTGCCGGGTTTCAATCCGTAGAGACTCTCGATTTCGGGGGACCAGCGATTTACATCATTGACGATGTCCCACTCGAAGGAACCGGATTGTCCGGCACTCATGGCCAATCGCAGCCGTTCTTCACTGTTGCGGAGCGCCTCCGAGACGGCTTTTCGTTCGGTGATATCGACACAGGCACCGGTCATGTAGACGTGCTTGCCGTCCGCGCTGGCCCAACGCTTGCCGCGATCGTAGAGCCAATGGGTGCTGCCATCGGGCCAGATCACGCGGAACTCCATCTCGAAATCTGCGCCCTCATTTGCGCATCGTTGACAACGCTCAATCACACCTGCTCGCTCATCCGGATGGACCAGGCCGATGAACTGATCGAGGCTCTTGGCGGTGCTACCGGGAGCGAGACCAAACAAGGCATCCAGGTTTTCATCCCAATCCAGTTCGTTGGTGAGGATGTTCCAGCGGAAGGTGCCGGTCTGCGAAGCGTCAAGCGCAGCCTGCAGGCGCTCCCGGCCTTCTGCGAACTTGGCTTCGACGATCTTGTTGGTGGTGATGTCCTCGATCACGCAGATCTCAAACTGCGGCGTGCCATGCTCGTCACGCATGAGAGAGCCGCTTAGGGAGACCCAAATAATCTCTCCATCCTTGCGGATATAGCGCTTTTCCAGATGGTACCGAGAGGCTCTTTGGTCGAGGAGATCGCGGTAACCAGCGAGCACCTGCTCGTCCATGTCTTCCGGATGAGTGATGTCGGCAAAGGTAAGTTGGAGAAGCTCTTCGCGTGAATAGCCGACGATTTCGCAAAGGCGCTGGTTTACGTCCAGCCAACGTCCATCGAGGGAGACGTGAGCAACCCCGATCGCATTCTGTTCAAAGGTGGCGCGGAAGCGGCTCTCCGCTGCCGCGAGTTCGCGTTCCACCCTTGTACGGTCAGTGATATCGAGCAGCACGGCATGTAGTCCGCGCTGACCATTGACCGTGACAGGGAAGTAGTCCACCAACCAGTCGTGCAACTCACCTGACCCGGAACCCAGCGGAAAACTCAGTTCGAGGTTAATAACTGGTCTGTTGGATTCGAGCACACTCCGAAGAAGTGGTTCGATCTTGTTCGCCAATTCAGGGGGCAGAATCTCGCGTACCGTTCGCCCGATGTGGTCCTCTGCCGGAACGCCATTGCACTTCGCCAGCATTTCGTTGATGTAAACGTAGCGAAGTTCGTGATCCAAAAAGGCGAGCCCGACAGGAACACTACGGTAGATCGCTTCCAAAAGCTGATGGCGCATTTCCGACTGTTCGAGACGGGATTCTGGGGAACGTGTCGACAAAGAAATCCTGAGCACTCACTGTTGTGGACTGATGCTGAATGAAAGCGATGGTACTACTCAGCTAAGCAGTTAGATGCGATTTCTCGCGCCAGGGTTATTCGAAATGTACGCACTTTTCCAGCCAGGACAAATATTTTCCCTCGCCGCGAGTTACTCCAATTTCTACGAACTCGGGGAGCTCATAAGAGTGCATTTCCTGGATGGCACGTTTCACCGGCTCGAAGGCGTCTTCGGTGGTCTTGATTATCAGGAGGAACTCGGTAGCTGACTCTATTTTACCTTTCCACCGATAAATGGAAGTCATGGGTCCGAGGATGTTCACGCATGCGGCGAGTTCGCGCTGTACGAGAGTGTTGGCGATTTTTTCCGCCTCTTCTCGACTGCCGGCGGTAGTCAACATCATGCGAGCATCAGTCATCAGTTAGAATTCTCTTTCTTTCGGTTCGCAACATTCCACGAGCGCATGGATTGTATAACGACAAGGGAGCCATTATGGCGGCAACAATCAAGTTTGGTACGTCGGGCTGGCGCAGTCTCATCGCCGAGGATTTCACCTTCAGCAATGTAAGGCGGGCAGTGACGGGCATCGCGAAATATGTAACTTCCGTCAAGCCTGACGGAGCGCGAGTGATTGTGGGACGCGATCCGCGATTTCTTGGCGAACAGTTCACGTCGATAGCCGCGGATGTGCTGGCTTCGCATGGGGTAACTCCCATGCTGATCGCGGATCCTGCTCCTACGCCGGCTATTTCGTACGAGGTGATTCGCACCAAAGCGGATGGGGCGATCAATATCACGGCCTCGCACAATCCGCCGGAATACAACGGCATCAAGTTCTCGACGCCCGACGGTGCGCCAGCACTTCCCGAGGCGACGAAGAGAATTGAGGCGAATGTTCCGGCGGAGGATCCCGATCCGAAAGCCGCTGCACCTGGTCCGAAGCCGCGGTCGGAGAAGGTGAAGAGTGCCGATCCGAAGCCCGAGTACATGAAGCGGCTGGGCGAGGTGCTCGACCTGAAGGCGATCAAGAAATCGGGGATGAAGATTGTGTTCGACCCGTTCTGGGGAGCGGCGCGGGGGTATTCCGACGAGCTATTGAGGAGCGCCGGGATCGAGGTTGCGACAGTTCACGATTATCGCGACGTGATGTTCGGCAATCACGCGCCGGAACCTGACGATCACCTGCTTGGAGATGCGAAGAAGAAGATGCGCGAGTTTGGGGCAAAGCTGATCATCGCGACGGATGGCGATGCGGATCGCTTTGGCGTGGTCGATCAGGATGGAACGTTCATCCAACCGAACTACGTGATTGCGCTGCTGTTCGACTACCTGGTGGAGAGCCGCGGCTGGAAGAACGGCGTGGCGAAGTCGGTGGCAACAACGAACATGGTGAATGCCATCGCGGACCATCATAAGGTGCAGTTGCACGAAACGCCCGTGGGCTTTAAGTACATCGGCGAACTGATCAACAAGGACGCGATCGCGATCGGCGGGGAAGAGAGCGCCGGGATGTCGATTCGCCATCATGTGCCGGAGAAGGATGGCGTGCTCGCCGGATTGCTCTGTGCTGAGATGGTGGCGGCGCGCGGCAAGAGCATGGGTGAACTTTTACGGGACGCATTTGCCAAAGTTGGTTCGTTTTATCCGCTGCGAGAGAACTTCCGCTTGACGGAAGATATGAAGGCGAAGTTCACTACAAAACTGGAGACGAATCCGAAAGAGATGTTCGGACGCAAGGTGAAGGAAATTGTCCGAACTGATGGATTCAAAGCAGTTTTCGATGATGGGTCATGGGTCTGTTACCGGTTGTCCGGGACCGAACCGGTGGCTCGGGTATACACCGAGTCGCGCAGCGAGAGCGATCTAGGGAAGCTCAGTGACGCGGCCAAGCAGTGGATGACGGAGTAGGTTTGGATAACCAGCAGGGCACCGAAGGGTTCAATACAGGGCAGATGTTCGAATACATCTGCGACAAGTTTTATCTGGCGCGGCGGAGGCTGGCGACGGCCGGGGTCGGCGTGCTGGTGCTATGGCTGGGATTCCACGTTATCTTTGGCGCTAACGGCATGGTGGTCTATCAGAACAAGCGGGCGGAGTATAAGAAGCTGCAGGTGGACATGCAGCAGGTTGAGGAAGAGAACAAGCAGCTGACCAAGCAGGTGGATGAGCTGCGAAATGACCCCAAGGCCATCGAGCGTGAGGCCCGCGAACAGCTCCACTACACGAAGAAGGGCGAGCTAGTTTACCTGCTACCGACCCAGAAGCAGGCCGACAAGCCTGCGGCAGATGCTTCTGCTGATCTCAAGAAGTAAAATGGAAAGTTAAAGTGAAAGTTGAAGGGCGGCGAGCGCCGCCCTTTTTGTATTTATGGACGGGGAATGGTTCCAGATCAGGCTGCGGGATTTCCCTCTGCAGCGAGTCTTCGCGCTGCGTCCATGGTGAGGAGAGCTTCCAAGCTGACCTTGATAAGCCGCTCCATATCATCGATGCCGCTGACGGTCTTGGCTCGTTCCAATAACAGCTCGTCGATTTCAACTTCGATCTTCATAGCGATTACCTTACGACTCCTTCCATTGGCGAGCTGGCGGTGGCGTACAGCTTTTTCGGCATGCGTCCGGCGAGATAGGCGGAGCGTCCAGCGATGACGGCATGCTTCATGGCCTGGGCCATCAGGACTGGATCAGAAGCGTGAGCGATTCCGGTGTTCATGAGGACGGCGTCGGCTCCGAGCTCGAGAGCGATGGCGGCGTCGGAGGCGGTGCCGACTCCGGCGTCTACGATGAGCGGCACGCCTTCGAGCATCTCGCGGAGGATGCGAATGTTGGCGGTGTTCTGAATGCCCATGCCGCTGCCTATCGGAGCACCGAGGGGCATGATCGCCGAAGCGCCGGCGTCGAGCAGGCGTTTGGCCACGACGATGTCGTCGGAGGTGTAAGGCAGAACGGTGAAGCCCTCCTTCACCAGAACCTTTGTGGCTTCGATCGTGGCCATGACGTCGGGGTAGAGCGTTTTCTGGTCGCCGATGACTTCGATCTTGACCCAGTCGGAGAGACCAACTTCGCGGCCGAGGCGGGCGGTGCGAATTGCCTCTTCCGCGGTGTAGCAGGCGGCGGTGTTCGGGAGCAGGAAGTAGCGCTGCGGATCAATGAAGTCGAGCAGCGATTCCTTGGTGCGATCAAGATTCACGCGGCGCACGGCGACGGTGACCATCTCGGCGCCTGAGGCTTCGATGGCGCGTGCGGTTTCCGGGCCGGACTTGTACTTGCCCGTGCCGACGATAAGACGAGAGGTAAAAGTGCGTCCTGCGATTACGAGTGCGTCTGACATGCGCAACATTGTAAAACGCAGGCCCGTTTTGCGTTGTGATCGATTAACAAAAGAAAATGCCCACGATCCGGATGTCGTGGGCAGATTAGAAGAAGGACCTTAACGCTTCCGGCGTAGCCCGAGGAAGCCGGCCAGTCCAGATCCCAGGAGGATGACCGACGCCGGCTCGGGAATGGACTGCAGTACGACGTTATCGAGACCGGCAAAATTGTTGCCGATCGGCGTTTCGTTCAGGAAAGCGATGGTCGTCTGGGTGCCGGTTGCCGTAAACATGTAATTGAACTGCTGCCACGCGACGTCGTTCAGAATGGCGAGGTCGTTGCTGAAGAGCACTGGCGAGTTCTGATCGATGACGAGTCCGATCAGCGCCGGGCCAAGGGTGTAGCCCTCGGCGGTGGGATCCTGATGTCCCACCCAGAAGGAAATGTCATACATCGAGCCGGGTACGGTGGTGACCGTCTGCTTAATGCCGTTGTCGACGCCCTGATTGCCTTCGCCGGTCAGATCGACAGATTGCAATCCGTCCTGCGGGTGGAAGTTCAGGACCGTGGCAGTCATGCTCTTCGGTTCCTGGTAGTTGTAGCCGAGTTGCAAGACAGAGGCGGGACTGCCAGGGATGGGATTGCCTTGTGAATCCACGCCGGCTTTGCCGATTACGAGCCAGCCGCCGATGCTGTCGCCGACACCGTTGTGGTAGCCGATGCAGTCGGCATATGGTCCGCAGGTGGAACTTTGGGGCACGACAGGAGTTTCGAAACTTCCGTTGAGGAGCAGATTGTCTGCGAGGGCGTTAGCGCACGAGAAGAGTGCGATTACCAGAAGCAGCAACAGCGAGGATCGTTTGTTCATATCGAGCTGACTTTCTTAAAACGTTCTTGCTACGGTAAAGAAGAAACTTGTACGACTGAACCCGGTGGAACTTGCAACGTTGGAGGAGGAGTGCGACACAGTCGCTTTCAATCCCCATCCATGTTTCAGATCACGCTCGATGGTCGCGTGAAAAGCGCCAATCGGCTTCCATTCGAGGGCAGCTTCCTTTTGTCCGCCAAGGCGGCCACCCAGATCAAAGCTCCAGATTCGAGAGCGCCGGAAATGGATGTCCAGAGCTGGAGTGATCTCGGTATAGCTGGTAGGCGAAAACAAGCCGAAAGAGAAGCCGCGGTCGTAAGTCTGATACAGCATCGGCAACGACAGTGTGATCCGAGGGACGCCTTCGAAACGGTGTGAGGGCGTTAGTCGAAATAAGAGTCTCCGATTGCCATCATTCCACCCCGTTGCGCTGAAGCCTGCCGTGATCGTGTCTTGCATGGTGATCTTCTGATCAAGCCCAATGCTGCCGAAGGTGCCGGCGAGATGATTTTGGAGCGCCGTGGGTGTGTCCCAGATGGTGATTCTCGCTACGGCGAGGTCGAGGCGCGAGCGGTCTGTGGGGGTGACGATGGCGTCGAATTCGCCGGTCACCGGATGGAAATTGACTCCGCTGTATTGCGTGTAGCGGCCTTCGCCATGGAAGGCGATTGATTCGTTGGCGCGATAGTCGAGGGCGAGGCCGCCGCCACGACCATCGATCGAGATCGTGTCGCGCGACAGGTTTGATTGGGCGAAGAATGCGGCGACAGTGCTTCGAGTGGTAAGAGCAAAACTCGAGCGCGCCTCGCCGCCGTAGTAGTTGGTGCCGTCGGCGTCGTGGAAGAACTGGAAGGCCGGTGCGATCTGGGGCGAGTTGATGGTGCGAATGTGTTCGCTGAGATCATCGAGTTGCTGACTGCGAACACCGCTGGCGTTGCCCAACTGAAGATCACGCTGGGCCTGCTCGGGCAGGCCGAGATGCAGATCGGAGACCGCCAATCCTTCAACGACAGAAGGATCGGGCTTCGGCTGCGAACTGAGCGTGCGGAAATCATCACGGGCGGAGCGATTCTGGTCCTGTGCGAGTTTGATTAGAGCCAGACCCAGCTTGGCGTCATTCTTCTGGGCATCGGTGCCGACCAGCAGTACCTGACGATAGAGTTCGCTCGCATCGGAGAAGCGATCGTGCCACCGCAGGGAGCGAGCCTCGCCGAGCATGGCGTCGGTCTTCAGGTCGGGGCAGGAAGTGGCGATATCGCGATATTCGTCTTCCGCCTTTTTCAACTGGTTGGCCCAGCTTAACGCCAATGCCAGAGTTGATTTCGCCGGGCACTCCTGGGGGTTCTTACTCACGTACTGTCGGAGCAGTCGGGCTGCATTCGCGGGACGGTCGGCCCATAAATACTGTTGACCTAACTTGTAGAGCAGGGAATCGCGCAAGCTTTCATCGATTTCGATCGCCTTCTCGTAGCTGCGGATGGCTCCCCAGTGGTCGTCGTTGTGTGCGGCGGCATTCCCCTGACGGATGTAATCGTCAGCGGGATTCGTCTGCGCGCTACAGATTCCGGAGAGTAACAAAACCCAGAGGAGCTTTCTCATGCGACGCTCCTTTGAATCTTCCAGCGCTGCATTTGCGGCGGCTTTCGGAAGAGCGCGCCGATCGTGTAGATGCAGGTAATGGTGGACATCAGAGTCCAGTAGATCAGGGGGTAGTAGAATGCTTCGGGAAGACAGGTGGCAATCTTGGGGTCATACCGGCGGTCTTCGAGCGCGCCGGTGACCAACTGAATGATGCAGGCGGTGGCGATCAGCATGCCCCAGAAATTCGGGATAGGGGAGGCGCCGTAAGGGTGGTCGCCGGCAAAAAGGCAGATCAGCCAGTAAAGGGTGATGCCAACGAAGGTGAAGGCCCAAAGAATCGATATCGTGGACTCGTAGAAAACGGGCCACAGACGACGCCACTTCCAATGCAGGGGCACCGGACGGTACCGGCGCAACACTTGAGCCAAGCCGCGCACCCAGCGGCGACGCTGCTTCCAGAATTCGCGCAGGTTCGGTGGAACTTCCATCCAAACCACGGCGCGTGGTTCGTAGCGAATGTCCCAGAAGCGCATCTGCAGGCGCCACGTCATGTCGATGTCTTCGGTGGCCATGGAAGGCGTGAACAATCCCACATCGAGGATGGCCGAGCGACGAAATGCAACGACAGCGCCAGAGACCGTCATCACGCGTCCCCAGATGCGCTGTGCGCGCCGTTGCATGGAGATGATGGAAGAGAACTCAATTGCCTGCAGACGCTTGAGGAGTCCACGACGATTGGCGACGCGGGGATTGCCGGTGACCGCGCCCACGCGACTCGAGCGGAAGTGGGGGACGATATTGTTCAGCAGATCGGGCGTGACGATGATGTCGGCATCGATCAGCAGAAGGATCTCGCCACGGCAGACAGGCAGGGCGTCGTTGAGTGCCATGGCCTTGCCTTCATTGACTTCTTTCTGGACGAGGCGCACAGGGCCTTTTTCGATGTAGGAGCGAACGATCTCGCTGGTGCGGTCGGAAGATCCGTCGTCTACGACAACGACTTCGAAGGACGGATATTTCATCTTCAGAAGAGCATCGAGTGTACGACCAATCGCGTATTCCTCGTCGAAGGCGGCGATGACTACCGATACCAGGGGCAATGGCGAAACCAGCACCGGCTGCTTCTTTTCTTTTTCACGACGCGTCCAGAAGAAGAGGCTCAGTACTACCCACATGCAAGCCATCAGCACTGGATAAAGTCCGTAGAACCAGAGCAGGATGCGGTAGAGAAGCGAGTGATCGATCCAGTGCAGGACGCTGTGCAAAGTCGGCATCATCCGCTCACCGCCTGGTGTTCGGTATCTGCAAGGAACTCCTTTGTTTTTTCCGTTGAGCGTACCCGGATGACGCGGTCGTATCGATCGGCGTTCTGCGGCATCATCACGATCTCGCGTCCAATGGCGTCGCGCTGAAAGAGCGGCGTTTTGTAGAACGATACGCTCCCGCGCTGTCCTCGCTTTGCCACGCGCTGGTTGTGAAGGATCCAGATGATGGAGTAGAGAATCGCGGCCAGCAGGGTGAGTCCAATGGCCAGCAAGGAATAGAAGACGGTGCGCTGGTTGAGGTCTGTCGACCCTAGAACCTTCTTCCACCAGAAGAAGAACAGCGACCATGCCAGGACTGCCGAAATTGCTCTGACAACAACAAGTACCTTGCGCATGCACCTAACACAACTGGTTCGGCCCAGGGGAGAAACTGACCGCCCATACGCAAGATTATAGGGTACCTACCCGGCTAAACCATTGTTACCAAAATGGATAGGTGCAATTACTTCGGTTTCTGAGGTGGCTGTTTGAGGTGAAGTTTTTGCCTAGAGATAGCTCAGCCACCAGTCCTTCCTACGCATCTTCAATCGATAGAACCACATACAGGGAACGTAAAGTAATACCACCGCCAGCAGCCACATCAGATACATGAAGCCCAGCCCGTGCCCGTAGCCTTCCGGTATTTGGTTCATCCAGAAAGAGCCATGCCAGAGCCATGCGACCGGTTGATGAGTGAGGTAGGCGGCAGCGATGGCGAGCAGGTGGATGACGTATAGGTGGAGGATGTAGAAGAACAGCGGCACGCGTCCGAAGATCAGCAGCGGCCTGGCCAACTTCTTCCATGCTTCGTTGGTGGCGAAGCGATCCAGGAAAGCCAACAGGATCAGCGAAGGGCCGATCGTCATCAGCAGGAATTGCAGAGAAGGCGGGTACTTCTCAACGTCGAGAAAGTAGACGAGGGTCATCGCGAACGAGGGCAGAGCGTGCCAAGCGCCCGGAGAACTTGCCGCCACGCCTGCCGGAGGGTTTCCGTAGGCGTTCAGTCCGCGCAGAACCACAAAGGCCAGGGTCAAAGCGGACCCGATCGCAAGCACCGCCCGTTGACGGCGCTCTGGATCTCGCAGCAGCAATCGTCCGAAGGCGTAGCCAGCGGCCATTACACCGACCCACGGAATGAGCGGGAACAGGACAAAGAAGTGGAACTGCGGGATCATGCCGCGGCGGTGGAGCAGAGTCCAGATCCAGCCGTGCGAACCGAAGTAGGCGGGCTTTATGGAATCGAAGAGATCGTGGATGACAATCATCAGAATACCGAAGGTAGCAATCGCCCACTCGGGCAGCCAGACCAGGGCAGCAAGGATCACCATGCTGCAGCCCAGTGACCAGATCACGCCGCCAAATTGCCACGGAACGAAGGTCCAGGCGAATTCGATAATTGTCCACTCGAGAACGATGAGCCAGAGGCCGCGTGTCCACAAAAATCTAGATACCTTGCCGACGGAACCTTTTCGGTCGCGATAGAGAAATGCTCCCGTTCCGGCGAGGAAGAAGAACATCGGTGCGCAGAAATGCGTAATCCACCGCGTGAAAAAGAGCCCAGGCCAGGTATGAGCGATGTTCTCCGGCTCAAACGGCATGTTCATGAAGAAGTCGCGCGTATGGTCGATGGCCATGAAGACCATGACCATGCCGCGCACGATGTCCACAGAAGCGAGGCGCTCCGAACGAGCTGCAGGGGTGGAAAGTGGTGAAACCGCAGTCTCGCTTAGCACTTGCGACATGAAGCACCTCGCGTCTGACGAAGTGCTGGGAATTTACACCTTTCCTCGCAACTATGACTTGGCAAAAATTGCGGATCAACTACAGATAGGGATGAATCGCGTCGCTGATGTCTCGAACTGGCCGTCGACTCAGGATGAAACGGCCTGCGGAACCGGAGCAGGCTCCGAGTAGAGCGCCTCGATTTCGGCCTTGTAGCGTTCTTCGATCGCACGACGACGCAGCTTCATGGTTGGCGTAAGGAAGCCATTGGCGATGGTGAAGTCATCCGGGATGAGCAGAAATTTCTTCATCTTTTCAAACTGGGCCAGCCGGCTGTTCACATCTTTCAGGATCACGTCATACAATTCGAGGACCTTGGGATGCTGAATCAGTTCGTATCTGGAGGTGAATGTCACCCCATTGTTCTGGGCCCACGCTTCGAGAATTTCGAATTCTGGACGAATCAGGACAGCGGGGAATTTTCGCCGATCTCCCAGGACGGCCGCCTCCGAGATCAGTTCATGACTTTTTAGTACGCTTTCAATGGGTTGCGGTGCAATGAACTTTCCCCCCGATGTTTTGATCAGGTCCTTCTTGCGGTCGGTGACGAAGAGATAACCGGCTTCATCTACATGGCCAATGTCTCCGGTCTTGAACCAATCGCCGTCGAAGGCGTTCGCGGTTTCCTCCGGACGATTCCAATAACCTTTGAAGATGGAAGGTCCGCGGGCCAGGATCTCGCCGTCATCGGCGATTTTCACCTGAACGTTCCACAGGGTTTTACCGACGCTGCCGATGCGGTGCTCGGTCGGATTGTTGACGGCGATGACTGGGGAGGTTTCGGTAAGACCGTAGCCTTCGTGAATGCGAATGCCGAGGTCGGCATACCACTCGGCTAGCTCGCGTCCCAGGGGTGCGCCCCCGGAGATAAAACACTTCACCGCGCCGCCGAACCCAGCCCGGACCTTGGAATAGAGGAGCCGGTTAGCGATCTTCCAACTGAATGAAGTTGGCGTCTCTGCGCGCAGGATCGTCTCGCGATTTTCACGGCCGACTTTCATCGCCCAGTCGAGGATTGATCGTTTCAAACCCGTCTTCGCCTTGTGCTCCACACTCGTTCGAACCTTTTCGTACACACGTGGGATGGCCACAAACAGCGTTGGATGTACCTCACCGAGTGTCTCTAAGAGCTTTGTTATGTCGGGCTGATAGGCGACGGTAATCCCGCGATAAAGCATCGAGTAATCGACGTGGCGGGCTGTCACGTGCGAGAGCGGCAGGAAGGAAACATACATTTCCTTGCCGGCTTCAACCGGGAACTTCTCCAGTGACACCAGAACGTTGGAGGTGAGGTTCCCATGCGAGAGCATGGCGCCC
>DASTGW010000291.1:0-6628 GCA_035718705.1 Terriglobales bacterium
GGCAATCCCGCGAGAGTGGTGGACTGGATCCTGGATAAGTTCGGTCCAGCCATGGTTGGGGAAATGCAACTCGACTAGCCAGGCACACCTCGCCTACTCTGCCTCGTTCCTGATTGCCGACTGCCCCTGCATTTTTGTACATTTCCGGCGGAGTAATGACCATGAAACGTGCCGCCGTCATCCTCTGCTTGGTCTTCGCCATACCCACTTTCTCTCAGCCGAAAATGTCCGTGCAGTGGGAAGAACTCACCGGTCCGGACTTCATACAAGCTATCGCTCGCGCCGGCGGCACCTGCATGCTGCCCATCGGCATCCTCGAGAAACATGGTCCGCACTTGCCGATCGGCACCGACCTGCTCAACGTGCGCAAGGCAGCAATCGATGCCGCCCAGCAGGAATACGCAGTCGTCTTCCCCGCATACTACTTCGGACAAATTTTCGAAGCGCGCCAGGAGCCCGGAACCGTCGCGTACAGTCTCGACCTGCAATTAAAGTTGTTGCAGGAAACCGCGAATGAAATGTCCCGCAATGGCTGCAAGAAGATCCTGATCGTCAATGGCCATGGCGGAAATGAAAGCCTTCTGCCATTATTCGCGCAGTCGCAATTGAGTTCCGCGCGCGATTACGTCATCTACGTCTTCGGGATTCCCAATCTCGAGCAACCGGGACGTCCTGCCAAGCGAGCGGAAAATGATATGCACGCGGGTGCCACTGAAACATCGCATATGATGGTGACTCGACCAGATCTGGTCCACATGGATCGCGCGGCTTCGGAATCCGGCGTCGACCAGAATCGCCTCAGCAACTTGCCTCCAAGTGTCTACACCGCCATTTGGTGGTACGCCAAGTTTCCTGATCACTTTGCCGGTGATCCGGCAACTGCCAGCCCCGAACTCGGCAAGTTCGACATGAACACCTGGCGTGATCAGATTGTCATCGCACTGCGCGCAATCAAAGCTGATCAGAAGTCGCTTGAGCTGCAGAACGAGTTTTTCGAGAAGACGAAAGAACCGCTCAAGACGAAGCAGTAAACGAATGCTAGCGGGGAACCCCGATCTTGCGCTCTATTTCCCGAAAGCGAGGGTCGCTTCGCAATGAATTCAATCGAGGATCCACCTCGATAAAGGGCATTCAAGTCGATCGCTGTCGAAACCCTTCCTCGAGAGACTGAATTGCCTTTTCGTGTTCCCCAAGGTCGGCATAGGTTGCTGCCACGATGAATCGGCACACATAAAGGTTCTTGGCCTGCTCAAGCCCCAGTTGTAAAACTTGTTCTGCCTTCGCCCGCTCCCCAATCTCGGCGAGAGCCGACGCAGTACTGGTCAACACCGTCGGACTATCGCCATGCTTGACCGCCTTCTCTGCCGCCGCCAGTGTTTCATCGTGCTTCCCCATGCGGGCATACGCTGACGCCAGCATCGCGTACGGTAGCCCGGCTTCCGGTTGAAGCTCGATGTTCTTCTGAGCTTGGTCCGCCGTCTCCTGCATGCGCCCGGAAAAGTAGTACACCCACAATGCTTCGTTCCGGTTCTCGACGGCCAGTGGATCGTACAGATAAGCCTGCTGAGCGCGAGCGATCGCTTCATCCGATCGTCCCAGCGTAGATAGATACGTCGCGTAGCCCAGTTGCGCTTCGGGCAGGCTGGGATTGATATCCAGCGCACGTCGATAAGCCTTTTCCGCAGCCGGCCAGTCCCAGTCGTAGAAGAGATACACGTCTCCCTGCACCACGTGAGCGCTGGCCAGGCTCGGGTCGAGCGCCAGTGCCTGCGTAACAGCCTCCTTCACCTTGGGCATTACTTCCGCCGGAGAGCTGTAGTAAGTCAGCATCGCTTCATAAGCCAGCGCAGTCGATGCCGGTAACCGCGCGTCTTTCGGATTCAGCTTCGCGCCTTCGGCGAAATATTCGATTGCTTTCGCCAAGCTCTCCCGCGTGCCTTTGCTTAGCTCGTGGCGCCCCAGCAGATATTTGTCATAACTTTCCAGATTGACCGGAACTGCTACGCTGCGATCCCCTGCAAGCAGTTGCATCGAGAGAGACTGCGTGATCTTCTCCGCAATCTCGCTTTGGATTTTGAACACGTCCGTCAAGGGACGCTCGTACGTTTCCGCCCAGAGGTGCGTCTGCTCCGCTGTTTGCACGAGCTCGGCCGTTACTCGCACACGCCCGCCTGCGCGACGAACACTTCCCTCCAGCAAATATCCCACCCCCAGCTCTTTTCCAATCTGTGCCGCCGTTTCCTTTGTGTCTTTGTAGCGAACTGTGGAGCTACGCCCAATCACTCCCAGCTTCGAAGGCTGCAGTTGCCCAAGCTGCGCGATCATCTCCTCCGTAAGCCCCTCGGCAAAGTAATCCTGGTCTGAATTTCCGCTGATGTTCTCAAAAGGCAGCACCGCCAACATCGCTCTCGCACTCGTCGCATGAGCCCTTGCCCGATGCAACCACAACCACGCGCCCGCTAGCCCAATGCAAAGCACGACCACCGCAACCAAGAGTTTCGGAGCCTTCCGTGATGAGTGCTGATCAACCGCGGCCGGCATTTCAACCAACTGCTGTCTCCGCTGCAGGCGCTTCAGTTCAGCACCAATATCCGCCGCGGATTGAAACCGCACGCTGCGATCCTTCTCCAGGCATCGGTTGATGATCTGTTCCAATTCCAGCGGAACATCCGGATTGATACGTGACACCGGCACAGGCTCGCGGCCTAAAATCGCTTCCAGCACCGCAGCAACACTGTCCCCGCGAAAGGCCTGTTTCCCCGTCGCCATCTCATACAGCACTGCCCCCAATGAGAACAGGTCGCTCCGCGCATCAACGTCCTTCGCGCGTGCCTGCTCCGGCGACATGTAAGGCAGGGTGCCCATCGCGAATCCTGGCGTAGATAACGCATTCGCATCCTGCGTGCTCATCATGGACGACATGGCATCCGCTCCATGAGAGCCATCCAGTTTGGCGAGACCAAAATCGAGAATCTTCGCGTGACCATCCGTCGTTACGAATATGTTCGCCGGCTTGATATCACGATGAATGATGCCTCTGCTATGCGCGGCAGCCAGGGCACCACTTATGTCGATTCCGATCCGCAGCAGTTCTTCTGTATTCAGCGGACGCCCATTCACCAGGCGATCGAGCGTCTGCCCCTGCAGAAACTCCATCGCAATGAATCGGCGCCCGTCATGTTCGCCAATTTCGTAGATGGTGCAGATGTTCGGATGATTGAGGGACGATGCGGCGCGAGCTTCGCGTCGGAAGCGCTCCAGCGCATTGGCATCGCTGGCCATGTCTTCCGGAAGAAATTTCAAGGCAACGGAACGCGCCAGCTCGGGATCTTCAGCCTTATAGACGATCCCCATTCCACCACGGCCCACCTGTTGCACAATCCGATAGCGCGAGATCGTCCGACCGATGAGCGGGTCCGCTTCCGGCATGGCGCAACATCTTAGGATTGAACCACGGTGTCGTCAACGAACATGCCGTCTCGAACAGAGAAAAGCTCAAGACCAGGCAATATTCGACCCCAAACCTTAAGGAACCTGCAATTCCGGCATCGGGTTAGCGGAAAATAGTCGCTGGCAAGGCACGGCCAGCCATCGAACGAACCGTGTGGAACGTGCCGCGCGCGCACTGTCGCTTGCGATTCCCGTGTCGGCATACATCTGCCGATAGATTTTTGAAATCATGATGAAAGCCAGGCGGCTCTTCATCGACTTCAGGAACCGCGACCGCCTCCAGATTGCCGAGATCTTGTAATAGCGATCCCAAACCTGTTGCGTCCGCTCTCGAATCTCTTCCGCCGACATCACCGGATGCGGGCAATAGAGCTTTGGGCGATCCGCATGCGGGATAAGCCAACGTCTCGTGATCGGCACACCGCCGATCTGGGTCATGTTTGCGCCCATCTCCTTTTCCCACTTAATGAAGTCCACCGTTCCCGGGAAAGGTGTCAGCATTACAAACTGGGCAAAGGTGAGGTCGGCCTGTTCAGCGACATTCGCCGTGGCCGCAAACGTTTCCAGGCGGTCGCTTGGAAGTCCAAAGATGAAAGAGCCAAGCACATGGACGCCATGCTGGCGAAATGCGCGAAGCCGATGTATCAGCGCGTCGCCGGCAAAGTTGAAGTCCTTGTAAATGTCTTTGAGACCTTCCGGCGTGACCGACTCAACACCGACGAGCGCGCCCTTGATATTGGCTCGTCTCATCGCATCGAGAAAATCGGGATCTTCGGCAGCTTCCATCGTGATCTGGGTGAAGAACACCATTTCTCGCGGAAGCTTGGCCATGCGCTCCATCAATTCGAAGCGCTCGCTGCGGATTTCCTGAAGTTCCTTCAGTCGCTCGGGATTGTTGCGCTTAGCCAGCTCGAGATCGGCCAGGCTCACAGGATAGAAATTGTCATCGGCCAGCGCGATATACCGGAACCCCTTGCGGCGAAGCGTGACGATCTCTTCAATCACTGCGTCACTCTTGCGCTGCCGAGGTTTCTGCCCGTCCGTGCGCCACACTGAGCAAAAGGAACAATGCTTCGGACAGCCACGAATGGTCTGCACCGACGCCCACATATACTTCTTTTCCGGAAGCAGGTCCCAGCGTGCTTGCTTGAAGGAATCGGCATCGACGCGCCCACCGTGGTACAGCTTCAGTGGCGTACCTTTCTCGCAATCTGACAGCACCTGCTGCCAGACACAATCTCCATCGCCACTGACCACCGCGTGAGCTCCGCCGAGATCGGTGGCCTCCTCGGGGAACAAAGTGGCATGTATACCGCCGAAGACAACGTAAGCGCCTCGTTCGCGCGCCAGTTTGCCGACGGCGTACCCGCGCAACGCATTCGCCGTGTGGATACCAACTCCAACGATGTCACCTTGCTGAACGGTCGAAGGGTCGAACGCGGCGAGAGACTCGTCAACCAGCGCGGGATCTCCATATTTCTGGGGTGTAGCTGCTGCCAGAACAAACAACCATCGGGGGGTGATTACCGCTGTGCCAAAAGCTGTATCACTGGGATGAACCAGGTGCACTCGCATTCGTCGATTATTTCCTTTTAGGTATGACGCAGATGCAGGATCGCAAGTTGTGCGCGTGCCCTGTGCAATCGGTGCTAGAGCGTTCGGTAGGATGGGCGTGATTGCCCTTTGACGCACTCGGGGAGGACTCGCCCCATTGCTACTAGTATGGGCCGATGTGCTCCAAATGTCACGCGGTAGGACCCCGGAGCTCAACCTTCAAAACCAGTGTTTTCTTTTGAAGTACCCTAGAACCAGCAGCATTGAGAGCACCATTAATCCGGTCACATACCAGATTCCGTGAGAGCTTTGCATCCATGGCAGCTTTATGTTCATGCCAAAGAAGCCAGTGATCACCACCAACGGCAGCGCCAGCGTGCCGTAGATAGTCAGCACCTTCATCACTTCATTCGTTCGATTCGCAACCGCTGAAAGATAAATGTCGAGCGATCCGCTGAGCAGATCACGCTGCGTCTCCACCAGGTCAACCGTTCTCACCAGGTGATCGTAGACATCCCGGAAGTAAGGATCGAGATCATCTCCCACCAACCCGCCTTCACGCCGAATCATCGCATTCACCACGTCGCGCATGCCCGTCGTGGAACGACGAAACTCCACCAGTCGCCGCTTCAGCTTGAAAATGTCGCTCACTACCTCCGGGTCCGGCCTGCTCAACACCACCGACTCCAGGCTCTCTATCTCCTCCGACGACTCATCCAGCACGGCCAGGTATTCATCGACGATGAAGTCCGTAAGCACGTAGAGGATCCGATCGAGCCGGTCGACACGGTTCTGCTTGACGTAATCGCAAAGCTTCGTCACCAGCTTGCATTCGCCCTGGTGAACGGTGATGAAGAAGTCTTTGCCGAGGAATACATCGAAGTCGTCGAAGCTGAGCGTCCCATCTTTCTGCTCCACATGTTTGAGAATCGCAAACAGATGCGCGCCGTACTCGTCAATTTTCGCGTGTTGCGGACGATGGCGGCAGTCATCAATCTGCAGCGGATGGAGCTGGAAACGCCGAGCCAACTCGTCTAACACGGGCGAGTTGGGATCGGGCACATCGAACCACGGGAGACTTGGGACCGGCTGGTGAGCGATGCTCATTGATTTTCAGTATAGTTGCTGCCCCATACCTGCCGTGTTGGTGCCCCACATCTGCCTTCCTTTGGCAGATGTGGGACGTGTCCTACTTCTTGAACACCACTCCGCCCTTCATCACAAAATTCGTCTTCTGCATGACGGAGATGTCGTTCAGCGGATTTCCCTGCACCGCGATGATGTCTGCAAACTTTCCCGGCTCCACCGTTCCGATGTCGTTCTGCATCTGCATCAACTCCGCACCGCGGATCGTCGCCGACTTCAGCGCCTGCGCCGGCGACATGCCCCACTTCACCATCGTCGCCAGTTGCCGCGCCGGACTCATGTCCCACTCGAACGCGCCCACGTCCGTGCCGAACGCAATCTTCACTCCCGCCTGCAACGCCCGGCGAAACGTGTCTTCCTCGATCTTCAATCCTGGCGTGATTTCAGGCTGCTTGCCCGCGCGCTCCGCCGTCCATTGCGCGTCGTACTCTGCGACATAAGGCGTCGGCACAAACCATATGCCCTTCGCCACCATCGT
>DASTGW010000292.1:0-3556 GCA_035718705.1 Terriglobales bacterium
GGACGCGTTGCCATGTCGCGAGGTGCAAAAGCAGCCGCCGTCGCGGTCTCCGGCAACGGCGTATCGCTCTATACCGACGAATATTCGCAGCCCGACGACATCGCTTACTCGGTCTAGAGGATCGAATGGCAACCGTTAACGAGTGGATCAAAGCCGAACATGCCGCCGGGTATCTCGAGCGCGCCGATCGCATCCCGCACCGCGCGGAAGGCGAAGCGACCCTGCTCGAGTTGCTTCCGCCCGCGACTGCTCGCGTTCTCGATCTCGGCTCCGGTGACGGTCGCCTGCTCGCGAAGGTGCTGCAACATCTTCGGCATGCGACCGGGGTTGCCGTCGACTTCTCACCAACCATGCTCGATCGACTGCAGCAGCGTTTCGATGCGCATCCAGGACTCAGCATCGTCGAGCACAATTTCGATTACGCGCTCCCTCAACTCGGCTCGTTCGATGCCGTAGTCTCCAGCTTCGCCATTCATCACTGCACGCACGAGCGCAAATGCGAACTGTACGAAGAAGTGTTTTCGCTGCTCGCTCCAGGCGGAGTGTTCTGCAACCTCGAACACGTTGCTTCGCCCACGTTCAAATTGCACGTCGATTTCTTGAGTTCCATCGGCTACACGCCAGAAACCGAAGATCCTTCGAACAAATTGCTCGACGTCGAGACCCAGCTCCAGTGGCTGCGTTCCATCGGCTTCGAAGACGTCGATTGTTTCTGGAAGTGGCGAGAGCTCGCGCTAATTTCCGGCACCAAGCCAACAAAGATCAGTTAAGGAGAATTACATGGCTACCATCTATCACGATCACAACGCCGACCTCGCGCACATCCGCGGCAAGAAGGTCGCCATCATCGGCTACGGCTCGCAAGGCCACGCTCACGCTCTCAACCTGAAAGACAGCGGCGTCGACGTCCGCGTTGGCCTCTCCTCCACGTCCTCTTCACGGCAGAAAGCGCAGTCCGCCGGACTCACCGTCAACACCGTTGCCGAAGCCACCGAGTGGGCCGACGTGATCATGATCCTCGTCCCCGACACGAGCCAACCCGATCTCTACCGGCGCTCCATCGAGCCGCATCTCAAGCCGGGCAAGATGCTGATGTTCGCGCACGGCTTCAACATTCGCTTCGGCACCATCACGCCGCCGAAGGACATCGACGTCAGCATGGTCGCGCCGAAGTCCCCCGGCCACCGAGTCCGCGAACTCTATCGCGAAGGTGCCGGAACGCCAGCGTTAATCGCCATCTATCAGGACGCCACCGGCACCGCGCGCCCCCTCACGCTTTCTTACGCGAAAGCCCTTGGCGTAACTCGCGCCGGTGTGCTTGAAACCACGTTCTCCGAGGAGACCGAAACCGATCTCTTCGGCGAGCAGGCCGTTCTCTGTGGAGGCGCCAGCGAACTCGTCAAAGCCGGGTTCCAGACGCTCGTCGACGCCGGCTATCAGCCCGAGATCGCTTACTTCGAGTGCCTGCATGAGCTCAAGCTCATCGTCGACCTCATGTATCAAGGCGGCCTCAACTACATGCGCTACTCCGTCAGCGACACCGCCGAGCACGGCGACTACACCGGCGGCCCGCGCATCATCACCGACGCCACCCGCGAAGAAATGAAGAAGATGCTGAAGGAAATCCAGGATGGCACTTACGCCAAAAAGTGGATCGAGGAGAACAACAACGGACGCCCGTGGTTCAACGCCACCCGCCGCCGCGAGCAGGACCAGTTGCTCGAACAGGTTGGTTCCAAACTTCGCGCGCTCATGCCCTTCCTGAAACCGGTGAACGTAACGCCCGCCTCAGAACAAGCCGCAGTCGCATCGAAGTAGCTCGTCGGTAATGACGAAGGCCAGCCATTTTCGGCTGGCCTTTTATTTTTGTCATTCCGAGCGCAGCGAGGAACCCCTACCCGCTCCCGAGGTCTTCATTCTTAAGAAAGCGCAGACAGTGCAAGGTCATGTTGAGGAGGGCGTAAGCCCGACGAAACATCCATGCAACTAGCCCTAACTCAGCTGCGCCGCGCACGCTTCGACCAAAGGCACGATCCTCAAACGCCCGATCCCGACGCCCCTCGCGCCAGCGCCCGATCAACCTCCAACTTTTCCTTCAGCAACTGCGCCAGTGCCATCGAGTCCCCCTTGCGTTCCACCTCTGCTATCAACCCCCGCAACTCCCGCTGCCTTCGTTCCAGGTGCCTGCGCCGCAGCGCGCTAAGCGCGCCTTCCACCAACTCCGGCGTGAGCTCTTCGTTTTCGTTCATCAGGCACTCAGCCAGTACCTTCCGGTCCGACTCACTCACCGGCAGATTCGCGACATCCACATCTTCCGACGCCAGTAGCGCATTGATCAGCGACTCCGTCCCCAACCCGTGTTGCAGCGGCTCCTGCTCCAGCGCATATCTGGCTTCGCGGCATGGATCGAATGGCGCTTCACTTCCGTCGCGATCCGACGTGTAGTCGCCAAGCATCTCGTGCGTCATCGACAATGCACGAATGAGAATCCTCTCCGCTTCGGTGACCACCATCGCCGCCGGGGCAGTCACCGCCTTCGTTCCCCGATTCGCCGCCGCATGCTTCAATTCCTGCCGCAGCACCGCCGAGTCGATTCCCAACTTCTGCGAGATCTCATTCGACAACTCATCTCTCGCAATGCGGCTAGGCACCCTCTGAATGTGCGGCAGCAGGAAGTTGATGGCCTTCACCTTGCCTTCTGGCGTGCGCACCGGAAACTTCATCTGCGCGCGCTCAATCAGGTAATCGAAATATCGCGGTGCCGCCTTCAATGCTGTCGCATAGGCCTGCACACCCTTCTTGCGCACATACAGGTCCGGATCGAACCCCGCCTCCAGCGACAGTACCTTGATCGTGAAATCTTCTTCCAGCAGTAACGCCAGCGTTCGCTCCGTCGCCGCCGCTCCCGCCGTATCCGGATCGAAGTTCACCACGATGTTATGTGTGAACCGTGCCAGCAATCTTGCCTGCAAGTCCGTGAACGCCGTTCCCGACGACGCAATTACGTTCTGGAACCCCGCTGCATACACGGAGATACAGTCCATCTGCCCCTCGACCACGATGGCATACCCAAGCTGCCGGATCGCTTCCTTCGCCTTGTCGAGATTGAACAGCACTCGCCCCTTTACATACAGCGGGGTCTCCGGCGAGTTCAAATACTTCGGTCCAGACTTTTCGTCGGTCGAAAGCGTTCTTCCAGTAAAGGCAATCACCCGCCCCGCATCGTTGCAGATGGGAAACATAATGCGGTTGCGAAACTTCCCATACAGAGGCGCCACCTTTTGCCCCTGCTCTCCCTGATTTCCCTCTTGCTTCCACGAGAACAGCCCTGACTCCCTCATCACCTCTTCGTCGAACTGTCCCCTCAACGCATCACGCAGCAGGAACCCCGTCTCGGGCGCAAATCCGATCCTAAACTTAGCGATGATCTCCGGCGTTAATCCCCGCCCTGCCAGATACTCTCTCGCTCCCGCTCCATCCGGCTTGCGCAACTGTTCCTGGAACCACGCGCAGGCCCGCTCGTTCGCGTCCATCAACTGCCCGCGAATGCGCGCCT
>DASTGW010000293.1:0-2712 GCA_035718705.1 Terriglobales bacterium
GGCAAAGCTGTAAAGTCCGCGATCGACATCCCATTTACCTTCACCGCCAGGCTCTCCGGACGCAACCGCTTGCCGTGACACACCGGGCACGTCGTCGCCGACATGTATTGCATCAGCCAGTCGCGATAGCCTTCCGACGTCGAGTCATCCATCGCCGACTTCAGGTAATCGAGAATGCCTTTGAATCCGGTCTTCTTGTCGCCCTTCTCGGGTCCAAACAGAAGCAGGTTCTGCTGCTCCTGCGACAGCTTTTCGAACGGCGTGCTCAGGTCGATGTCATAAACCGACGCCACGATCTTCAGCATGTGCAGCAAATTCGTCGACGCCGATCCCGGCCCCAATGCGCCATCGAGCAGCGGCTTCGACCAATCCAAAATCACCTTCGCCGGATCAAAGTCGTACTTGCTTCCCAGCCCGTGGCACTCAGGACACGCGCCATAAACACTGTTGAAGGAGAACGAGCGCGGCTCCAACTGCGGCACGCTGATGCCGCACGTCGGACACGCCAGCCGTTCGCTGAACATGTACTCTTCGCCGCCGACGATCACTACCTGCACCAGTCCACTGCCAAGCTTCATTGCCAGTGCGACCGATTGCTCCAGTCGTCGCTCAATCCCTGGCTTGATCAGCAGGCGATCAATCACCACTTCAATGGTGTGATTCTTGCGCTTGTCGAGCTTGATGTCCTCTTCCAGGTTGACCAGTTCGCCGTCCACGCGCGCCCGTGTAAAGCCGTGCTGGACAAGCTTTTCCATCTCCTGCTTGAACTCGCCCTTGCGGCCGCGAACGATCGGCGAAAGAATCATGACCCTATCTTCAGGTTTCAGCGCCAGCACGCGGGCCACGATCTGGTCCGCTGACTGACGCGAAATTGCGCGCCCGCACTGCGGACAATGCGGTACTCCCACTGAGGAATAGAGCAAGCGCAAATAGTCGTAAATTTCAGTGATAGTACCTACCGTCGAACGCGGGCTCCGGCTGGTAGTCTTTTGCTCAATCGAGATAGAGGGGCTGAGACCATCGATGGCGTCCACATCCGGACGCTCCATCTGGTCAAGAAACTGGCGGGCGTAAGCGGACAGGGTTTCCACGTACCGGCGCTGGCCCTCCGCGTAGATCGTGTCGAAGGCAAGCGAGGATTTACCCGAGCCGCTCAGGCCGGTAATCACCGTCAGCGAGTTGCGCGGTATTTCAACGTCGATGTTCTTGAGGTTGTGCTGGCGTGCGCCGCGTACCGTGATCTTAGAAATGCCCATGATTACGAAAGGCCCTGATCCCGATTTGGCATGGCCCCAAAACGACTAGTGCTAGCCCTTCGGAGAGTGCGGCACCCCTAGTCAGTCCGCGCGAGATAAGGCACAGTTCTACTTGCGTATCTTACTTGTCACTGGCGAACAGGGTCAAACGCCCCCAAAGTTCTCGATGCAGAGGAAAGCGTGAAATTACTCGGCCCTTGGCCCGTGACGAGAAAAGCAGAACCTGGCAGGGAACAGGCTGTGATCCTTTCCATGCGGCTTTCGAACGATCATTTCGGTACCGATCTCGAAGACGAACAACTCGCCCGCCTGGAAGCCCGCCTTGAGAAAACCCTGACTGAGTCGAACGCCGGAGAATGGGATGGCCATGAAACCGGCGGTGGATACCACAAGATTTTCCTGTATGGACCGTGTGCGGAAGAACTCTCGCAGGCAATCATTATGACTGTCCTCGAGTTTGACGCGCTGCCCGGCTCCTACATGGTGAAGCGCTTTGGCGAGATCGGGTCAGACGAGCAGTACATCTGGCTCGGCTCGGACATTCGGGCATGACGGAACATTGTTGCGAACTGCTGCAGCAGGCGGTTGATAACGACGCCATCCTCAACCAGCCCTTGCAGCAAATGCGCGGACGCATCCTGAATGAGATCGATTCGGATTATGCAGTACGTTCCCCCGAAGATCGGCCCAATCTGTTCCCGATGAATTTCTGCCCGTTTTGCGGTCGGGCCCTATCGAGAACAATCTGGAATGCCGAAAAGAAGAAGTAGGGAACACAGGTGGTAAGCAGCGCGAATTGCAGACGGCCCTACCATCCTCACGGGACGAACTGGGCATCATAAAAGGCGGGACTAAGGTGATCCACTTGGCTACGGCTCTGATTCTGGTTCTTACGATTGGCTTAGGAATGGCTTTCGGTGTTGCTACCGGGTACCTCATCATCTCCGGCGTACTGAACGCCTTCGCTCACAAGCCCAAAACGCAGAACGCCGCACCTGCTCTGGCGACGCAAGGTGTGTCGGGCGACTAGTTCGACCGGCGTTTCCATCTCTATTAGCCACCTGACGCATTGTTCCGTTCTGGGACAGCTTTTCCGGAAATTTCTGTCCGTTTCAATTAACGCTTCATTATGGGTTAGCATGCGGGTTTACCGGTCACTCGAGTTCCACAGGTGGCGGATTTCGCGCTATCTAGCGCGCCGATTCCATGCAATACCGCGCCCGCTCTGAGTATTCGGTGATTTGCCGGGCCTTGAACACGGCTCCGGAGCTTTGGCTCTTCGACGGCTTGTGCCATTGGTATTTCCAAAATCCGGAATCCTTCCAGCTTATCTCTGCACGTTGCTCTGCAACTCGTATCGTCTCCAAGGACTACGAAAGCGCCTATGCTCCATATCCGGCGCTGAATTCAACTCGTACTCGCGATGGAGATATCATGCCGGGCCTGAATCGTACTT
>DASTGW010000294.1:0-9243 GCA_035718705.1 Terriglobales bacterium
GTGCGAATGCGCCGGAACCCGTGGCGGCCCGGCCGAAGACCATCATGTCGGCAATACCAGTAGCAATGTAGGCGAGGAAGGTGAAGCCTGCGAGCCGGGCATTGGCGGTGTGCGTCATGAGTGTTCTCCTCGAGAGACAAAGGTCGACTTGAGAGGCAGTACGAAAGCAGTGTGGGCCGAGTTCCGGGAAATTTGTGGTAGTCCGGGCCTTTCCAAAAGCGGGAAAAGACCGGCACCCTTTTTATACGAGTGGCTCCAACTTGGAGAGCACGGTGGGCAAATATTCCGACACCGTGGGGTGAATGTGCATGGCGCGCTGAATCACGGTATACGGGGCCTTGGCGTACATCATGTCGAGGAGCGTATGGATGATTTCGTCGCCGCCGATGCCAAGGATCGCAGCGCCGAGAAACTGTTTGGTGTCGGCGTCGACGGTGATCTTCATGAAGCCCTGGGTCTCGCCCTTCTCGTAAGCGCGGCTGACGCGCGCCATGGGGTACTTGGCAACGAGGGCGCGCCGTCCGGATCTGCGGACTTCGGCATCGGTCATGCCGCAGCGACCGAGGGGCGGGTCGATGAAAAGTCCGTAGGCGGTGATGCGATCGGAGAGGCGACGATGATCGTTGTTGAGCAGGTTGTCGGCGACGATCTCGTAGTCGTTGTAAGAGGTGTGAGTGAAGGCACCGTGTCCGTTGCAATCGCCGAGGGCCCACACGCCGGGCACGCTGGTTTCGAGTTGATCATTGACGACGATGTAGCCGCGAGCGTCCATCTGGATGCCGGCGCGATCGAGTCCGAGGTCGCTGGTGTTGGGGATGCGTCCGACGGCGAGCAGGACGTGCGAGCCTGAGACTTCGGATGGCGGATCGTCGCAAGTCATGCCAACGGTAACGCCTTTGTCGCGCTTGGCGAGGGAGATGCACTTGGCGTCGGTGCGAACGTGAATGCCTTCGGCTTCGATGATTTCGCGCACGGCCTGCGAGATGTCTTGGTCTTCGCGGCCGATCAGGCGCGGTCCCATTTCGACGATGGTGACTTCGCTGCCGAAGCGGCGATACATCTGCCCGAACTCGAGTCCGATGTAGCTGCCGCCGACGACGACGAGGTGCTCGGGAAGGAAGTCGATGTCCATCATCGAGGAATTGTTGAGGAAGGGGACGTCGTGAATACCGGGCATGTCAGGAATAGAAGCACGGCCACCGACGTTGATGAATATCTTGTCGGCTTCGAGCAGTTCGTCATTAACGCTGATGGTATGAGGTGACTGGAAGCGGGCGTGTCCTTGGATGACAGTGACGTTCTTTGTACTGCGAAGCCACTCTTCGACGCCCTTGTTGGAGCGTCCGGAAACGGCGTCCTTGCGAGCTTTGACCTGCTTCATGTCGACGCGGACATCACCACCGATGGAGAAGCCGTAATCTGCGCCGCGCCGCGCGACGTGAGCGGCATAAGCGCTGGCGACCAGAGTCTTGGTGGGAATGCATCCGGTGTTGACACAGGTGCCGCCGAACTTGCCGCGCTCGATGATGGCGACGGACATACCTACGTTGGCAAGTCGCACGGCCAGCGAAGGTCCGGCCTGGCCGGTGCCGACGATGAGGGCGTCGAAGTGGCGCGACAAAGAGGCTCCTTTAATTGAGTTTCAACAACCCCACACAAGTGTGGGCCATCCATCAAGTCCCTGTGCGTCTGATTGACTCGCGTTCCGCGTCGGCATCTTCGGAGCGCTCGAGCGGAAGGATGCGAACGCCGCGACGCTTGGTGAGGAACGAAAAGCCCCACTGCAACATGACCAGAAGCCGATTCGCGAATCCGATTAAAAAATAAATGTGGACGCCGAGCCACAAGAGCCAGGCGGGGAATCCGGAGAAGCGCGCGTGCTTGAGGTCGGCGACGGCGTAGGTGCGGCCGACGATGGCCATGTTGCCTTTGTCCCAGTACCAGAAGGGTTGTGGGGCAGGCTTACCTTTTACACGTCGCTCGATCAGTTTGGCGACATAGGCTCCTCCCTGCATGGCGACCTGCGCCACGCCGGGAAGCAACTCGGGCTCTTTGCACTTGATGCCGAAGAGGTCTCGCCAAGGGGCGGTGAGCGTTGCGGTGTCGCCGACGGCGAAAATGTTGGGATGGCCGGGAACGGAGAAGTCGGGACTGACCTTGATGCGACCGGCTCGATCAACATCGACACCGAGCCATTTGCCCGCAGGGGAGGCGACCACACCCGCAGTCCACAACACGGTGCGGCTGGCGACGCGTTTGCCGTTGACGATCACGCCCTGGTCGTCGACCTGTTCTACTTTCGCGTTCGTGCGAACTTCCACGCCAAGATGTTCGAGATGACGCTGCGCCTGCGCGGAGAGATGTTCGGGATACGTGGGCAGGATTCGCGGCGCTGCTTCGAAGAGAAGAATGTGAGCGGAGCGCGGATCGATATGGCGGAAATCTTTGGCGAGAGCGAGTCGCGCCATTTCGGCGATGGTGCCTGCCATCTCGACACCGGCAGTGCCGCCGCCAACCTGAACGAAGGTGAGCAGCTCGCGAATGGCGGCGGGATCGGCATTTCCGCCGGCGGCGAGTCTCTCGGCTGTTTCGAAGGCGGTGAGAATCTTGCCGCGGATGGTGTCCGCGTCGTCGACAGAAGCGAGACCGGGTGCGATGGACTTCCAGTCGTCGTGGCCGAAGTAGTTGTACTCGATGCCGGTGGCGAGGATGAGGTAATCGTAGGGAAGAGAACCTTCGCGCGTGAAGACCAAGCGAGCCTGGGTGTCGAGGCCGACTACCTCTTCCATCAGAACCGTAACGTTTTTCTGATTGCGCAGGATGTTGCGGATGGGTGCGGCGACTTCGTCGGATGATAGGAGTCCGGTTGCGACCTGGTAGAGCATGGGCCGGAAGAGATGATAGTTATGCTTGTCAACAAGGGTGACATCGACGGGTGCTCTTGCCAGTCCGCGAGCGGCGTAGAGTCCGCCGAAGCCGCCGCCGACGATGACGACGCGCGCAGGTAGCGAGTCTCGCTTATGGGTTTGCTGGGAAATGTCCATAACGTTCTCGTTAGGAAGATAGGTATCGCACTGTTAGGGATGCGCTCGGCTCCGGGAAGATCCGGATTTTCGCCGGAACCAAGCGCTAAGGCGGTCTCTTAATCCGGCAGCTTTTCTCCGGACTGCTCGGCCACCATGTAGGCGGCGTACCAGTCGGGCCAGTTGGCGTCGGCTTTGCCGGTGCGGGCTTCATGTTTTCCGTGTGCTTCCGAAGCACGACGCATCGCGCTGGCGAGATCGCTTGCCGATGAGTAGTTGGTGATGTGAGTGTCGATGCGACCGGGCAGTCGTTGCGTGACTTCCTGCAGGAGCCAGCCGTTGCCATCGGGGTCGCGGAAGGAAGCAAAGGAGCGATAGCTGCCGTGCTGGCGATCGGGGCCGCTGACGCGCTTGCTTCCGAAGAGATAAGGCTCGTCGGAGCCGGAATAGGATTCACCTTCGCCGTGGAAGACATCGGTGACTTCGATTCCTTTCTGGATCAAGGCCTGGCGCGCGGCTTCGATGTCGGAGACGACGAGGTACATGCCCTGAGCAGAACCCGGTGCAGCGGGGGTGATGTTCTTGCCAAAGATGATGGAACATCCCGAGCCAGGCGGGGTGAACTGCAGGATGTGAAAGTCTTTGCCGTTGTTGAACTCGGCATCCTGCCGCCAGCCCAGCCTGGTGTAGAAGGCTTTGGCACGATCGATGTCGGTGACGGGGATGACGAGGACCTCGAGTTTCATATCGACTTTGGGGGCTGGAAGGGGGCTGGTGGAGTCGACGGAGTGAATGTCGTATTTCGCGGTTGCCATTTTTCTTTCCTCCGGTGTGGTGCGTGGAGCGGGTCAGGTTGAATGACGTTGCGGGTCCGTGGGAAAGGGCCGAGGCCAGGGAGAGGTAAGTATAGACCTGAGACCGGTGGTGCGGTCTGAAAAGTGGCGCCTGGCAGAAGTTTTCGGGGATGGTGGTGACTGGCACGAATGCCTCGCTTGCCCCGCGTGGCAACCAACAGACACCCTTGGTGACAGTGTTGGAGTGTTTGGCTTGGCCGTCACGCTGATTATGTTCGTCCGTCACCGTCACTCGGGACATGCCAATTCCGCACTCCCGCGAGTGACATTTCTCACTGCCGCCGTTTGTTCGCCGGGTCAGGATGGGGCTTCGTATGGGAGGCTCTATGAAGAAGGTCGTGATCCTTGGCGCGGCAGGCCGGGATTTCCATAACTTCAATGTAATGTTCCGCAACAACCCTGATTACCGCGTGGTCGCTTTTACCGCTACGCAGATCCCCGATATTGCCGGGAGGAGATATCCGGCGGCGCTGGCGGGGCCGTGGTATCCGGAGGGGATCCCGATCATCGAGGAAGACCTGGTCGAAGCGGTGATCAAGAAGGAGAAGGTGGACTTCGCGCTCTTCTCGTATAGCGACATCTCGCACATGAACCTGATGCACCTGGCGTCGCGCGTGCTCACGGCGGGGGCGAACTTCTGGATTCCAGGACGCGAGACCGAGGTAAAGAGTGAAGTGCCGGTGATCTCGATCTGCGCGGTGCGCACCGGTTGTGGAAAGTCTCCAGTGTCGCGCCGGGTGGCGGAAGACCTGCGTGCGATGGGATGGAAGCCCGTGGTAGTGCGGCACCCGATGCCGTACGGCGATCTTGCCAAGCAGGCCGTGCAGCGCTTCGCGACGATCAAGGACCTGCACAAGCACAGCTGCACGATCGAAGAATGTGAAGAGTACGAACCACACATCACGAAAGGCTCGGTGGTTTTCGCGGGCGTGGACTACGAGGCGATCCTGCGGGAAGCCGAAAAGGAAGGCGACATCGTGCTGTGGGACGGTGGCAACAACGACACGCCGTTCTACCAATCAGACCTGGAGATCGTGGTGGCCGATCCGCATCGTCCCGGACACGAAGTTTCTTACTTCCCGGGTGAAGTGAATTTCCGGCGCGCACAGGTGATCGTGATCAACAAGGTGGATACGGCGCCTTCGGACGCGGTCGATGTGGTTCGCAAAAACATCGAGAAGTGCAACCCGACGGCGACGGTTGTCGAAGCGGCATGCCGGGTGAGCGTAACCGATCCGGTAATGATTCGGGGGAAGAAAGTGCTAGTGGTGGAAGATGGGCCGACACTCACGCATGGCGAGATGCCGTATGGCGCGGGCGTGGTGGCGGCGCGTCAGTGCGGCGCGGCCGATCGCGTCGATCCGCGGGCGACGGCGGTGGGATCGATTCGCAGGACATTCGAGAAGTTCCCGCACATCGATCGGATTCTGCCGGCGATGGGCTACAGCGAATCGCAGCGTCGCGAACTGGAAGAAACGATCAATCGCACGCCATGCGATGTGGTGGTGGTGGCGACGCCGATCGATCTTGGTCGGGTGCTGAGGCTGAACAAGCCGTCGGTGCGCGTTGGATACGAGATCGAGGAGATCACGAAGCCGTCGTTGCTCGATGTGCTGACCCAGTTCACGCACAAGATGCAGGAACGGCGTCCGGTAACTGTGTAAGGAGGCTAGCGATGCAAGACTTCCTGTCGATTCGTGATTTTGCGCCGGAAGACATCAAGCACCTGCTGGCGCTGGCGATGCGGATGAAGTTGCGTCCGGAGGAGTACACCGAGTCGCTGAAGGGCAAGACTCTGGCGCTGATCTTCGAAAAACCGTCGCTGAGAACGCGAGTGACGTTTGATGTGGGAATCCACCAGTTGGGTGGGTTCTCACTTTATTTGTCGCCGGCGGAGATCAACCTGGGGAAGCGCGAGTCGGTGTATGACGTGGCGAAGAACCTGGAGCGCATGGTGCAGGGGATCATGATCCGCACATTCGCGCACGAGATCGTGGAGAAGATGGCGGAGTGGGCGTCGGTGCCGATCATCAATGGGCTGACGGACTACAGCCATCCGTGCCAGGCGATGGCCGACTACCTGACCATGCTGGAGATCAAAGGCAAGGTCACGGGGCTCAAGGTGGCGTATGTGGGTGACGGAAACAATGTGGCGCACTCGCTGATGTTTGTGGGCGCGCAGCTGGGCGCGAAGGTGTGGGTGGCAACACCTGCTGGCTACGAACCCAGGGCGGATGCAATCGCGTGGGCGCAAGAACGCGGCACGATGACGGGCGGATCGTGCACGATCACGAATGATCCGGTGGAGGCGGTGCGCGGAGCGGACGTTGTCTACACCGATGTGTGGGCGAGCATGGGACAGGAGTCGGAGGCGGCGGCGCGGAAGAAGATTTTCATGCCGTACCAGGTGAATGAGAAGCTCTTCGCGCATGCCGATTCGAGCGCGATTTTCATGCATTGCTTGCCTGCGCACAGAGGCGACGAGGTGACGGATCAGGTGATCGATTCGCGGCATTCGGTCGTTTTTCAAGAGGCGGAAAACAGGCTCCACGCGCAGAAAGCCATCCTTTTCGAAACCATGAAAGCAATGCAGATTGGACATGTGGCGGACCATGAGGCGGCACGCGTGTAACCCATGGCCAAGACAATCCTGATTGCGATAGGCGGTAACTCGCTCATACGGGCTGGCGAAAAAGGTACGGTTGCCGAGCAGGCGCAGAATGCGCGGAGAACAGCGGCGGCTGTGGTCGGACTCGTGCGAGAGGGTTACCGCCTTGTTGTCACGCACGGCAATGGACCGCAGGTTGGGGCGGATCTGTTGCGGTCGGAGCGGGCGGCGGACCAAGTTCCGGCGATGCCGCTGGACATGTGTGGTGCGGCGACGCAGGGCGAGATCGGCTACTTGTTGGGGCAGGCATTGCGCGCGGAGTTGGATGCGGCGGGTCTGCATGTGCCAGTGGTGTCGGTGGTGACGCAGTCGGTGGTGTCGCGGGACGATCCGGCGATGAAGCGGCCGTCGAAGCCGATTGGACCGTTCTATTCGAGGGCGGAAGCTGAAGAGAAGAAACGTGCGTTGGGTTGGGAGATCGTGGAGGATGCGGCGCGAGGATACCGGCGCGTGGTGCCGTCGCCTGAGCCGGTCGAAATCGTGGAACTCGAGGTCATTCGCGACCTGGTGAATGACGGGGTGCTGGTGGTGGCGTGCGGGGGCGGAGGGATTCCGGTCGTCCAGGAAGAAGGGAAGTACGTCGGCGTGGAGGCGGTGATCGACAAGGATAGGGCGTCGGCGCTGCTGGCGTCGGAGCTGGGCGTGGACATCTTCGCCATTTCGACCGATGCGGACTTCGTTTATCTCGATTACAAAAAGGCGACGCAGCGATCGTTATACGCAGTCAACGTCAGTGACATGTCGAAGCACTTTGCCGACGGACAGTTTCCGCCGGGCAATATGGGGCCGAAGGTGGAGTCGGCGCTGCGCTTTCTGAAACAGGGCGGGAAGGAAGTAATCATCACGTCGTATGAACACCTGTTCGAGGCGGTACATGGAACGGCGGGAACGCACATTCTGCCGGACGCGGCGACAGAGCGGGTGAAAGAGATCATCGACCGGGAAGAGGTGGCCCATGCCTAGCGTCGCTGAGGCGAAGATGGATCGGGCGGTCGGCGCGAAACTGCGGCATGTGGTGGAGTCGCAGCAGTTCACTGTGCCACTGCTGATGGAGTTATTCGATCGCACGCGACAGATGGAGAAGATCGTCGCGCGCGGGGGAACGCTCGATTATCAGAACAGAATTCTCGCTACACTGTTTTACGAGCCTTCGACGCGAACGCGGTTTTCGTTTGAGGCGGCGATGCATCGACTGGGCGGACGTGTAATGTCGACCGAGCATGCGCGGACGTTTTCGTCGGAGATGGAAGGCGAGCAGGTGGAGGATTCGATCCGCATCATTGGTGGTTATGCGGATGTGATCGTCATTCGCCACAACGAAGAAGGCGGTGCAAAGCGAGCGGCACAGGTTTCTGCGGTGCCGGTGATTAACGCTGGAGACGGGAACGGTGGGCAACATCCGACGCAGGCGCTGTTGGATCTGTACACGATTTATAGAGAGCGTCCGCTGAACGGGTTGAGCGTGGCGTTCATCGGCGAGTTGGATCGCGGTCGCACAGCGCGATCGCTGGCGTATCTGCTGGCGAAATTTGATCGGGTGAAGGTGTGGTTCGTGGCGCCGCCGGAATTGCAGATGAAGCGGGACATCCTCGAATATCTCGATCGACATGGGGTGCACTACGAGTTGTCTTCGGATATTGGGCGCGTGGTGAAGGAAGTGGATGTGGTGTACCAGACGCGGATACGGCCGGAACGTGTATGGAAGGGATCGAGCGCGCGATTCGCCATCGACTCGAGCGTGCTCTCGCGCATGAAGTCCGATGCAATGATCCTGCACCCACTGCCGCGGACAGTGGAGTTGGACAAGACCGTCGATGACGATCCACGCGCAATGTATTTTCGGCAGGCCAGGAATGGATTGTTTGTCAGGATGGCGTTGCTCTCCATGCTCCTCGACTAGGGGAGTCAGGAGCGAGTGCATAGATGTTTCGCTTCGCTCAACATGACATGCATGGCGGGCCAGGTGGTGAGGAAACAAAAGCAGGTTCCTCGCTGCGCCCGGAATGACAAAGGAAAAGCCGGCTGCTGAATGCTGGTTGCTGATGTGAAAGGCATATATGCTTAGTGAAGCTGTGTTGGAACGCATGAATACCAGAGACTTCGTAGAGCTCGAAAACGAGTACGGGGCGCACAATTACAAGCCGCTCGATGTGGTGATCGATCGCGCGGAGGGCGTATGGGTGTACGACGTGGAGGGCAAGAAGTATCTGGACTGCCTGGCGTCGTATTCGGCGGTAAACCAGGGACATTGCCATCCACGCATTTTGCAGACGCTGGTGGACCAGGCCCACAAGGTGACACTGACGTCGCGAGCGTTTCGGAACGACCAACTTGGGCTGCTTTACAAGCAGCTGCACGAGATGACTGGTTTCGAGATGTCATTGCCGATGAATTCGGGTGCCGAGGCCGTCGAGACTGCAGTCAAGATGGCGCGCAAGTGGGGATACAAGGTGAAGGGAATCCCCGATGGCAAGGCCGAGATCATCGTGTGTGCGAACAACTTCCACGGGCGCACGACGACCGTGGTGAGCTTCTCGACCGACGAGCAGTATCGCGACGGATTTGGTCCGTTCACGCCGGGGTTCAAAGTGATCCCGTTTGGCGATGCCAAGGCACTGCGCGAGGCCATCACGTCGAACACGTGCGCGTTCCTGGTGGAACCGATCCAGGGAGAAGCAGGGATCGTCATCCCGCCCAA